>PMNU01000037.1 GCA_003165675.1 Chloroflexota bacterium | reverse complement strand
AGGTGGCCGGTCGAGAAGTCGCCGATGTGCATGCCGCCGCCGCGCCCGCGGCAGTAGCCTTCTTCCTTGCCGAACAGCTCGGCGATCGTCCGGTAGACATGCTCCTCGAGGGCGTCGGCGAGGAGGCCTTCGCGGGTCGATGCCTTCGACCATGGCGCCCGAGCCTTCAGCGCATCCTTCGACATCGTCCGGACCGCAGCGAACCCCTTGGCGATGGCGTCGCCGTGTCCGCGGTGCGAGCTGGTGATGTGGTCGTCGGGGCGGAGTGCGCCGCAGGCGCCGACAGAGGTCGCCTCCTGGCCGATCGAGACGTGGGTCGGGCCGCGATAGTCGTAGCCCGGCAGCGGGTCGTAGCCACCCGACCGAAGGCGAACAATCATCTCCTCCAGCTCGCGGATCGCCAGCATGTCGTCGAGCAGGTCGAGCGCCGCCGAGCCCGTGAGCTTCCCCGCGGCGATCTCGGAACCTGTGTCGCCGGCGAAGTCGAAGCCGCGGATCGAGCCCAGGGACTCCTCGAACGGCGCGAAGTCCGGTCGATTGTCGCTCCGGTAGGCCGGCTTCGCGACCTTGGTCTTCACCTCTGACTCCGGTCGTGCTGTCGTCTTCATACGGCGAGCTGTCGTCTCCTTCATGCGGCGAGGAGCAGCCTGGCCGCTTCCTCGTCAGTGATCAATCGATGGATGAGTCCGCTCCGAAGAGCGGCGAGGATGGCGGGCGCCTTCGCGGCCCCGCCGGCGATGGCAACGACGTCCGGGACGGCTCGAAGCTGCTCCGGGCTGATGGCAATGAAGCGGCTGGGCAGCCCTTCGGCTCCAAGCTCGCGGCCGTTCGCGTCGAGGACCGTCGAGCAGACGTCCGCGACGGCACCGGCCGAGTCGAGATCGGCGGCCAGCTCCTGGGGCAGCGACGCTCGAACCGTCGATCCGCTGGCTGTCCACGCGCCGATGCCGACGACAGCCTTGGTCAGCCGATCGAACATGTCGATGGTCTTGCGCACGTGCGGATCGCGGCGGAGTGCCGCAGCCATCTCCGGACTGTCGACCAGCATCGGCACGGGGAGGGCGTAGACGGCACCGCCGGCGCACTCGGCCACCCGCCGGACAAGCTCCATAGAGTTCACATCGAGCTCGAGGGTGGGGACGCTGCCGACGAGCTGAACCACTGTGCAGCCGGGCAGTCTGGACAGATGCCCGACCATCGAGTGGAGTGTCCGACCCCACGAGATCCCGAGGACGTCGTGCGCCTCGAGCGTCTCCGTCAGCAACTCCGCGCATGTCCGGCCGAGCTGCTCTCGCTTGAACTCGTCGGGTCCATCGATCAGCCGAACCACGAGCGTGTTCCTCAGGGAGTAACGCGCCGCCAGCGCGCTCGAGAGATCCACGTCGATCTCCGGCGGCGCTCCGATCTCGATCCGAACGATCCCGTCTCGAAGCGCGGCGTCCAGCAGTCGGGCGACGCGGAATCGCGAGATCCCAAGCTCCTGGGCTATCTCGCTCTTGCTGGCGCCGTCCAGGAAGTAGCGCCGCGCGGCGAGCACGGTGGTGACCACCTGGAGCCGCGCGCTGTGTCCCTCGGATCGGTTCAACGGATGCACTTGCTCCTCGCCTGTACCCACCGGGCGGCACCCAACGGTTTGAGCGACCGTCTCGGCGAGCAGGGCGTCAAGATGCTAGCACCCTCACATCTGAGCGGCAAGCACTCAGATGAGCGCGAGCCATGGAGAGCGGCATGCGGCCGGTCCGCCACGTGGGGCGCAGTCGACAACACCGGCTTGATAGCCGACTCGCGGGCACGTAATATGGCGGCAGCAACCAATCGTAAAGAGCCGAAAGCAAGCGAAATAGCCGGTGCGGGGCGCCGGCAAGCCAGGACAGGTTCGTCTTGGTGGTTTGCGCTTGAAAACGGGGAGCGCGCCAGGCGGCATCGGTCGAAGGGAAGCATGGACGACAGGCATGGCCTGAGTGGCGACTCGAACTCTGGATCGGGTAGACCGATCGTCAATACGCACGTCCACCTGCCGCCCAACTTCTCCGCGTTCGACACCCCCGAAGCGGCGATCCAGGCCGCCGCGGCCGAGGGCGTCGCGGCGATCGGCGCATCCAACTACTACGACTTCGGTGTCTACCGCCGTTTCGCCGCGGCCGCGGCCGCGGCAGGGGTGGTGCCGCTCTTCGGCGTGGAAATCATCACGCTCGTTGACGACCTGCCGGAAGGCGGCACGCTCGTCAACGACCCGACCAATCTCAACCGGATGTACCTGTGCGGCAAAGCTCTCACGCGCCTCGACCCGATCCCGCCCGCTGCCGCGCGCCGAGTGGCGGCAATGCGGGCGGCCAGCGACGAGCGAATGCGAGAGATGACTACGCGGGTCGCTGCGACCTTCGCCCGAGCCGGTCTGGACGGTGGCGTGGTCGATGATCAGATCGCGGCCGGCGTAGCCGGGCGATGCGGCGTCCCGATCGAGTGGGTGTCGCTGCAGGAGCGCCACGTGGCGCAGGCGTTCCAGGAGTCTCTCTTCGGCAGAGTCGCACCGGACGATCGACCGGCCTTGCTCGGCCGACTGTTCCAGGCGCCGGCGGACCTCGACTCGACCGACGCCGCCGCGGTCCAGGAGGGGATCCGTTCAAACCTCATGAAGGCCGGCAAGCCGGCGTTCGTTCCCGAAGCGGCAGTCTCGTTCGACGACGCCTACAGGCTCATCCTCGACCTGGGTGGCATTCCCTGCTACCCGATTCTGGCCGACGGCGCGTCGCCGATCTGCCCATTCGAAGATCCGCCGGAGGCGCTTGCGGGGCGACTGCTGAACCGTGGCATCCACTGCGCCGAGTTGATCCCAGGACGCAACCGGCCCCAGGTCGTCGATCACTACGTGGCTGCGCTCCGTCGAGCCGGCATCGTGGTCATGGCCGGCACGGAACACAACACGCTACGCATGATCCCTCTCGAGCCGATGGCCCTAGGCGGCCAACTGCTGTCCGACGCCTCGCGCGAGGCATTCTGGGAGGGCACCTGCATCGTGGCGGCGCACCAGAAGCTCTGTGTCTCCGGCCAACCCGGCTACGTCGACGGCGACGGCCGGCTGACCGCCGGCTTCCCTGACGACGAAGCGCGTATCCGAACGTTCCGCCGGATCGGCGCCGAGGTCATCACTCATCAATCTGCTGCGAGGGCCCAAGCTTGAACACCCAGTCGACCCCGGAGGGGCAGTCCATCGCCCGCGGCTTGCTGAACGAACTGGTCGCGCTGGCACGTCGGTTCGGCAAGGACCCGGAATTCGCGCGCGGCGGCGGCGGCAACATCTCGGTCAAGACCGATGGGGTCCTGTACATCAAGCCGAGTGGGACGTCGCTCGCGTCGCTCACCCCCGAATCCGTCATCGCACTCGACATCGGGCCGTTGATGAAGCTTCTCAACGCGCCGCCGGAGCGCCCGGTCGCCGGCGGCACAGACGAGGTCATGCAGGTCGCGCTGAGCGCCCGCGTCGGCGTGCCCGACGGACGGCGCCCGTCCGTCGAATTGCTGTTCCACGCGCTCATACCGGAGCGGTATGTCCTCCATACCCATCCGACGACGGTGAACGCGGTCACCTGCGGGGCGCGCGGTGCCGAGATCGCCGAACAGCTCTTCGGCTCCAGCGTCCTGTGGATCCCGTATACGGATCCCGGACTGCCCCTCGCTCGCGTGATCAGGGACGCCAGGCGCAGCCACGAGGAGCGTACTGGGACGGCCGCCCCGCGAACGATGTTCCTTCAGAACCACGGCGTCATCGTGGCCGGCGACTCGACAGCCGAAATCGAGGAAGTCTCCACGGCGCTGGTCGCCGCGATCCAGGCTCACCTGGCGAAGCAGGCCCCGATCTCGTGGGGTGACGTCGAGCGCCTTGAACCCGACCAGGCGCGGGCGGCGCTCCACGCGGTCGGCCCGGCACTGCGGGCACTCCTCGCCACGGGCGATCGGCTCAAGATCGTCACGTTCGACGATTCGCCGCTTGCGGTCTCGATGGCCGGGTCGGCACTGGGGCGGGAATTCGCGCTCGGCGGCCCACTTACTCCCGACCAGATCGTATATGCGGGCTCGTTCCCGCTCCTCGCGGAGGTACCGGCAGAAGCGTCGCCGGATAGTCTCGTCGACGCGCTGAGGAGTGCGATTGCCGAGCGGTCCGCATCCGAAGCAGGGCCGCCGGCCGTGGTTGTTGTTCCGGGTCTGGGGTTGTTCGCGGCTGGCGATTCGTACGCGCAGGCCGACACGGTGCGACAGGTCTACCTCGATGCGATTGGCGTGTCAGTGGAGGCTCACCGTCTCGGCGGCGTCCGCCCTCTCGCGGAGGCCGAGCGAAGCTTCATCGAGCGCTGGGAGGCGGAGGCTTATCGCCGAAATGTTGCGGCCGGATTGCCCGTTGCCGGCCGCGCTCGTGGACTCGTCGTCGTCGCCACCGGCGCCGCCCAGGGCTTCGGCCAGGCGATCGCCGCCGATCTCGTCGCCGAGGGCGGCCACGTCGTGCTGGCCGACATCAATGCGGAGCTGGCGAAACGCGAGGCCCGGGCGCTGGCCTCCGCCGCCGGCTCGGGGCGGGCCGTCGGCGTCCCGCTGGACGTCACCGACGACGCATCGGTCGCAGCCTGCTTCGACGATGTCGTGCGCCGCTACGGCGGGCTCGATCTGCTCGTTTCCAACGCCGGCATCCTCCGGGCCGGCAGCGTCACGGCTCAGCCCGTCGCGGAGTTCGACGCCGTCACGCGCGTCAACTACCGGGGCTACTTCCTGTGCGTTCGGCACGCCGCGCCCGTTCTCGCCCAGCAGCATCGAGCGCGTCCGGACTACTGGGGCGACATCGTCGAGATCAACTCGAAGTCGGGGCTCGTCGGCTCGAGCCGCAACAGCGCCTACGCCGGCGCCAAGTTCGGGGGGGTCGGCCTGACGCAGTCATTTGCCCTGGAGCTGGTCGGCGACGGCATCAAGGTCAACGCCATCTGCCCCGGCAACTTCCTCGATGGGCCGCTCTGGGCCGATCCCGACAACGGTCTCTTCGTGCAGTACCTGCGCGAGGGCAAGGTGCCCGGAGCTCAGACCGTCGAGGACGTGCGTCGGTTCTACGAGGCCAAGGTGCCGATGGGTCGGGGATGCACGCCGGCCGACGTGCTTGCAGCCCTCTACTATGTCGTCGCCCAGAAGTACGAAACCGGCCAGGCCATCCCGGTCACCGGCGGCCAGGTGATGTTGAAGTAGTGAGGAGCCCGAGCGTGAACGTTGGGGCGCCGAACGATCGGCCGATTCCCGCCGCCCAGCACGCCATCCAGATCGTCGACGCCGGACGGACCGTCCACAACCGCGAGAAGCCGGTGCCGCGGCCGGGTCCGTACCAGCTGCTCGTGAAGATGGAGGCGTGTGGGATCTGCTTCTCGGACACGAAGCTCCTCCATGCCTTCACCAGCCATCCCCGGAAGAGCGAGGTCCTCGAGGGCCTGGACGCGGACGTGCTGGCTGAGATTCCCTCATACGTTCCGGGTCCGCTGCCGACAGTCCCGGGACATGAGCCCGTAGGGCGCATCGTCGCGATCGGCGATCGGGTGCGCCGCCATCGCCTCGGCGAGCGCTGCCTTATCCAGACGGACTACCGGCACCTTCCAACGGCGGCCGCGAACGCCGCCTTCGGCTACAACTTCGAGGGCGGACTTCAGGAGTACGTCCTGCTCGACGAGCGGATGATCATCGAGCCCGAAACCGACGAGCGGTTCCTCATTCCGGTCGGCGAGGAGCCGAGCGCATCGGCGGTTGCCCTGGTCGAGCCGTGGGCTTGCGTCGAGGCTTCGTACGTCCGTCGCGAGCGTCGCGGGCCGCTCCCCGGCGGTCGAATGCTCGTCGTCGCGGACGCGGGCCACGCCATCTCCGGCCTTGCGCCGCTGATCGAGCAGGGCCGACCTGCCCAGCTGACGGCTCTCCTGGCCGACGCTGCCCAGGAGACGGCGCTCGAGGCGAGGGGCCACGCCGTGACGCACATCGCCGATCTGAGCGCAATTGCCCGCCAGGGGTTCGACGACATCGTGTACTTCGGAGCCGACCCCGCCACGATTGAGGTCCTCCAGGACGGCCTGGCGTTCCAGGGCCTGATCAATGTGGTCACCGGCGGTGCCTCGATCGGCCGCGCCATCGCGCTCGATGTCGGCCGCGTGCACTACGATCTCACCCGCTGGACGGGGACCTCGGGCGCCTCGGCGACCGAGGGCTACGCGGCGATCCCACCGGACGGCGAGGTTCGCGCGGGCGATCGCATGGCCGTCATCGGAGCGGCCGGCCCCATGGGCCTGATGCACGTCGTCCGGGCCGCGTCGGCTGGCTGGAAGGATCTTTCGATCACGGCAGTCGACATCGACGACTCTCGCCTGGCGCATCTCGAGCGGGCGGCCAGCCGCATTGCCGCATCGCACGGAGTCGAGCTGGAGGTGGCCAACTCCCGGACGGCCGAAATCGCGCCAGGCTTCAGCTACATCGCGCTCATGGTGCCGGCACCCGTGCTCGTCGGTCAGGCGGTCGCGCTCGCCGGCTCGGGCTGCCGGATCAACATCTTCGCCGGCTTCGCGACGGGTACGCGGGCGGAGATCGACCTCGACCGATACCTCGAGCGGCGCTGCTACTTCGTCGGAACGAGCGGCTCAGCGATCCCCGACATGAAGGCCGTGCTCGGAAAGGTCGAGCGCGGCGAGCTCGACACGAATATCTCCCTCGACGCGGTGGCGGGCTTCGAGGGAGTCGCCGATGCGCTCGCGGCAGTCGAAGGCCGGACGGCCTCGGGCAAGATCATGGTCTACCCGTCTCTTCCGGACCTCGGACTGGTGCGCCTTTCCGAACTCGCGGAGCGATTCCCGGGCGTCGCCGCCGAGCTCGACGACGGTCGCTGGACCAAAGCGGCCGAACGGGAGCTGCTTCGAGTGGCGAGCCGATCGGGGAGAGACGCATGAAGTCGCTGAGGTTGTACGGGCCTGGTGATCTGCGCCTGGTGGACGAGGCTCCGCCGGTTCCCGGCCCGGACGAAGAGCTCGTTCGCGTCACCGCGGTGGGCATCTGCGGATCCGATCTCCACTGGTACGCCGAGTCGGGCATCGGCGACGCCAGGCTGTCCCGGCCGCTCGTGCTGGGTCACGAGGCCGGCGGGGTGGTCGAGTCGGGGCCCCGGCGCGGCCAGCGCGTGGCGATCGATCCGGCCATCGGGTGCGAGGAATGCGAGCAGTGCCTGGCCGGGCACGTCCACCTCTGCCTCAAGATACGTTTCGCGGGCCACGGCGCCACGGACGGCTCACTGCGAGAGCTGGTGGCCTGGCCCGGCAAGTGCCTCATTCCCGTGCCAGAGGGCCTGACTGACGGGGACGTCGCGATGCTCGAGCCGCTCGGGGTCGCCCTCCACGCAGTCAGGCTGGCGGGGATCCGGCCGGGCGAGTCGGTGGGCATCTTCGGCTGCGGACCGATCGGGCTCTTCCTGATCCAGCTCGCTCGCGCATCCGGCGCCACTACGGTCGTCGCCACGGACGTGCTGCCGCACCGGGTCGAGGCCGCCCGCGCGGCCGGCGCAACGGCGGCGGTTCTCGTGGCCGGCGGGGCGGAGCGTGGCGAGCTCCTGGCGGAGACCGGCGGGCACGGCGTCGACGTCGCCTTTGAGGCCGCCGGCGAGGATGACGCGCTCGAAACGTCGATCGCGCTAGCTGCACCGACCGGCACCGTGGTCATCGTCGGCATCCCGTCGAAGGATCAGACGTCCTTCACCGCGTCTACGGCACGCCGCAAGGGTCTGACGATCAAGCTCTCGCGCCGCATGAACCGCGTCTACCCGCAAGTCATCCGGCTCGTCGAGGCGGGGCGGGTCGACGTTCGGTCGGTCGTAACGGCGAGCCATCCGCTGAGCGACTACAAGACCGCGTTCGCGACTGCCGCTGCCCGTGAGGGGTTGAAGGTCGTCCTGCGGCCGTCCGAGTAGCCGTTCCGTTCGAGTCACGTCCGACTCGAGCCCATCTGGCGGCACGTTCCCAGCAGTTTCCGGGCCACTGTCCAAAACGGTTTGCGGGGATCGCCGCGCATCCGTAGAATTGGAAAAACCCCCGGAGGAGAATGAGCCAGATGGCGAGGTATGTCTTTGTGACCGGAGGGGTCACCTCCTCCTTGGGGAAGGGCATCACCGCCGCCAGCATCGGCCGGCTCCTCAAGGCCCGCGGCCTCGCCGTTTCAGTCCTCAAGCTCGATCCGTACATCAACGTCGACCCGGGGAC
>PMNU01000085.1 GCA_003165675.1 Chloroflexota bacterium | reverse complement strand
CCGAGAAGCGGTAGGTGTTGAATCCCAGCCCCGCGAGCATGGCCACGTCGCGACCGTACCGGTTGTAGTGGTCTATGGCGACGCCGCTCGGCTCCCGGCAGGGAGTGTTGGGCTTTAGCTCCCACTCCCACCAGTCGCTGTTCGAATTGTGGCCCTCGACTTGATGTGCGGCGGTCGCGGCGCCCCAGAGGAATCCGGCAGGAAATGCAAGCTCAGTCATGGGGGCAGGATAGCGGCTCGGGGTTGCGGCTTCAGGTGCCGGTTGCCGCGGCTTCAGGCCTCCGAAGCCAGGTCCCGCAGCTCTCGTTCGAATGCCCTGAGCGCATCATCGCCAAAGAGGACGAAGACGACCCGTTCGGTCGTGCGCGCCTGAGTCAGGCCGTCGCGAACGGCCCGCAGCGCGACCGAGGCGGCTCGATGGAGCGGGTAGCCGTAGATCCCCGCGCTGATGGCCGGAAAGGCAACCGACCGCGCGCCCGCCCCGTCGGCCAGTTGGAGAGCCGTTCCGTAGGCGGACGAAAGCAGCTCCTCCTCCCCCTGGCCTCCGCCCCGCCAGATGGGCCCCACCGCATGCACGATCCAGCGGACGCCGTTCTCCGCGAGCCGTCCGGATCCTGTGATCACGGCGCTTCCGGTGGGGCAACCGCGGTAGCGAGATCGCAACTCCGTCTGGAGATCCGGTCCGGCGGCACGATGTATGGCACCGTCCACGCCCCCGCCGCCGGCGAGTGCCTGGTTCGCGGCATTGACGATCGCGTCTACCCGAACCGTGGTGATGTCGCCCCCCAGCAGCTCGATCGAGGCAGGCTTGCCGGTCGATCTCCCGACCTCCAGGCGCTCGAGACTGTCCATGGCGCCAGAGTATGGGGCGCGGGCTCGTCTCGCGCGACGTTTCGCGCGACGTCTCCGGGACCTGCGCTGGAGATTCGCCCAATACTGCGCGGTATGGACGACAAGCCCAGGTTCCACCCCGCCTCTCGCGCGGAGTGGCGCGATTGGCTCGCCGCCAACCATCGAACGTCGGCCGGCGTCTGGCTCGTCACGTGGAAAAGGCGAGCCGGCCGGCCCACCGTCTCCTACGACGAAGCGGTCGAGGAGGCGCTGTGCTTCGGCTGGATCGACGGCGTGCTTGGTCGAGTCGACGACGACCGGTCGATGCAGTGGTTCGCGCCCCGACGGCCCAGGAGCACGTGGGCACTGACGAACAAAGAGCGAGTGGCGCGGCTGGAAGCCGCCGGCCTGATGGCGGAAGCAGGCCGCGAGACCGTGGAGGTGGCGCGCGCCAATGGCTCATGGGAATCGATGGACGCCATCGACAGCCTGGTCGTGCCCGACGATCTGGCCGCCGCGCTCGCCGAACGACCGGGAGCGCGCGAGCACTTCGACGCCAGCTCGGCCTCGGTCCGCAGGAGCGCGCTGGCCTGGGTGTACCAGGCCAAACGGCCGGAGACGCGCGCGGCCCATGTCGCGCAGGTAGCGGCGATCGCGGGACGCGGCGAACCGATCTCCAACCTCTGGCGCCGCGACTGATCGCGGGCCGCAACGTGGAGCGCTGCCTCGGAGCCGGAGACGGGCCCGCGGCCCTTCCCTGCTTGCGCCCTGGCCGTCAGGCCTGGCTCGCCTTGATGAGCGCCGCCTCCAGCTTCCCGACCTTGTCGAGAAGGTCGTTGATCGCGTGGTCCTGGTCGAGCAGGTGCGCCTGAATCTGCTCGGACTCGTGGAAGGTGGCGTCGGCGTCCTGGTAGGTCATGTCGGCCCGCTTGTCCGACGCTCGGGAGAGGATGTTCTGGCCGACCATGATGACCGAGAGCATGACCAACTGGATGAACGTCTGGCTGACCCACTGGATGAGCAGGAGCGGGCTGCCTGTAGCCGACGGCAGCGCGACGAGGGCGAGGACAGCGAAGGCGTAGGCGCACCACATCGTCCCAACGACTGTGGTGAGGATGAGAGCAACCTTGCCGTTGAACCCGACGTGTTCGTCTGTCGTCTTCGGCGGCCCCGATTCCTTGCGCTTGGCGATATGCGGATGCGGGACGTGTACGAAAGTGACGCTCATCGATTCCCTCCTGGCGGGCAGCGATCGCACGATGGCGCAACTGGATCGTCGCGTGTGGCCGATGCCCCAGCGGCATCGGCCCGGCCAAAGCGCGTCGTCCGTGAATCTACCCGTATCCGAGCGCCGTCTGTCTATCCGCAGACGGAGCGTTTCACGCAGCTGATGGGAGGGTCGGTCGGGTTCAGCTCAGAGTGAGGCCTCGGTGGCCATGGCGGTGGCCGGGTGAAGATGATGAGGGAAGTGGTCGGGGCGGTGGGATTCGAACCCACGATCTCGTGCTCCCAAAGCACGTGCCTTAGCCGCTAGGCCACACCCCGACGAGTTGAGAGTGGATACAACAGGATACTCGACGTTCTTGCGCCTGAGATCGGACCTCATCGCTTGCATCGCTTCGGAGCATTGCCGCCCGGCGGGTTGACGGTTGCGCTGCCGCCCCCCTCCCCGGTCACCCGGATCGCAGTCATGTTCGTCGGCTCGGCGTCATGCCCCGCACCGTCCGTCGCTGCAGCAGGACCGAGGCCTGTTAGCGTGCGGTCGCGAGACGCCGCTCGATACCCTCGAGCACCTGCAGGGACACTTGCTGACAGCGCTCTCGCAGGCGTCCTTCCATTCCGATGAGCCATCCGATGCCGACGTTCTCCGCTGTGTCCACGAGGACCGTCCGCTGGCTCCCGGCGTCTTCCACCTGAACCGCGATACGGACGGGATACGACTCGCGAGAGCCGAAGATGCCGCCGATCAGCCGCATCTTCGCTTGCGATCCGAGATGCCCAACGAGCCCGGCGCCCTCGGGGCGCGGTCCCGCTCCGAGGTCTGTGAGGGTGCGTCGGCCTGCCTCGACACACTCGGCCACGGAGGCCGAGGTGGTGGTCTTTTCCTGGTAGGAGAACCGCGACATCGTCGCCATTCTACCCAGTGCGAGCCTGCGCGCCAACCTCAAGGGCGCCCGGCGTCAGGGAAGACAGTCGCCCGGGGACCCCGAGTCCGGCGCAGGCCAGATGGGCTCCTGGGCCGTCGTCCAGAGGTACAGCTGTCCGCACGACAGGTCGACTCCGGCCTCTTTCGAAGGTAGCTGCGTAGAGCCGATACCCGGATCCACCGTCATGGTGGCCAGTGCGCGCCTCGATGGGGTGCGGGCCTCGACGATCCATGGCAGCGGTGGAAGCGCACTAATGGGGATTGCCGTGTCAGCTTCGCCAGGCGCCAGGGTCTCAATCACGGCCCCATTGACTACCAGGGACACCTGCAGGTCCGTGCCGTTGACGACGCCGAGGCCGATCTGGTCGGGCGACGGCGATGGTGCGAGCGAGGGCGTGCCTTCGGCACCAACCACATAGGGCGTCCAGTCGGCCGGCGCAGTGAGAATGCGCCCGTCGCTCCTCAGCTGTCCATCGGCGGCCGCCAAGACGTTGACGAATGCCCACTCTCCATCGCCAAGCTCGGCGACGCCCGAAGCGAAGTAGTCCGTCGCCAGAGGGCAAGGGATGGGATGGAACGGATCGCCGAGGCAGATGCTGTTCGTGGAGATGACGATGAACATCTCCTGCCGGTCAGGGCCGATGAACCGAACCACCTCGCCCCGCACGCTTTCGCACTGAGCCGTGCTCAGCTGGCTGCACATGAGGAGGGGAGTTGGCGAAGCGCCGCGATCCGTTGGCTCGGCTGTGCCGCCCGGTCGCAGGAGGATCGCCCCGATGATCGCGGCAGACAATAGGACCCCGATCGCCGCTGCCGCCCAGGAGACGGCGCGCCCTCGTGACGTGCGATACCGCAGGATGGTCGGCAGCTTCGTTGCCCAGGTCCCTCAAGCCCCGGAGGTGGTCGACTCCTCCGCCTGCAGATCCACATCATACGAGCGCTCGGTCAGGCGCCGGCGAATCTCAAGCTGAGTGGTGGGGCCATTCTTATGGAGACTCCCAAGCCGCTCTCGGCGCGGACCCGGACTTGACGGGCGCGAATCGGGCCGTCCGGGGCATGTCGCGGACCCCCGGAACCCGCCGTTGGGTCTGGGCTGCCCGCCTGCGGCTCGGTCTCTTCCTCCATAAGAGTGCCCGAGCCACTCAGCTGGAGAATCCGCGGTGTCGGCAAGAGCCTGATCGCCTCGGCAGGTAGAACGCTTCGGCCGGTCGAAGGCGAGACCGCCGGGACCACTCCGCCGGAGAATCCGAGAACGTCCCAACATGATGGATCTACTCGACCCCGGAGGCGACTCCCCGGCTTCGGCCATCCTGCATCTGGAAATGGAGGTGCAGGGTCGCTAGGATTCCGGACGTGGCCTTCCTCGGGGCGCTGAGCCCCCGGGCCCCTCCTGGAGTCGAGCAGATGGCTGACGCAGACCGGGGACAGTTCGCCGCGGACACGTTGGGCGAGAAGAGTGCGGCGCCAGCGGCCGACGACCCGGCCGGCGCCGCGCCGGCGGGGGCCGCGCAGCCTCAGGACGAGCCGGCGGCCACGACCGGCTCGTCGACCGACCAGCCAGCCGAAGCAGCCGCCGCAGCTGCGGCCAATCCCCACGATACAAGCCCGGATGCCGTCTCGGCGCAGCCCGCCGACTCGGCCGCCACCTGGGAGGAGTGGGGTCAGGGCTCGCTTGCCAGCGCGGCCGTGATGGAAGAAGTCGCGTCCGAGCACCTGCAGGCGGCCAGCGAATGGGCCGCATACGGCGACCCCGAGGCCGCACGCGAAGAGCTCGCCGAGGCCCAGGTGGCTGCGGACCTCGGAGCCGAGTCTGCGACCCTGTCCCAGGCTCAATTCGAGATGGCGGCCGAGTACCGCGAGCACGCCGGCGATGGGCCTGCTCCGGGCGACGCCACCGAGCACGAACCGGGTCAGTACGACGCCAGCGCCTCCGATGCGAGTTCGTACGACTACGCCACAGGCGCGTCGGGTGCGGCAGACAGCGGGTCGCCCGAGCCCGAACCCGAACACGAATCTCCGTTCTAGCCCCGGGCCTGGACGTGTCGGCAACCTGCGGGCTCGATTGCGAGCGCCAGCTATCGGCATCCGGCTTCGACGTGCGCCGGGCGATCGCCGAGGCCGTGCGCGAGCTCGGCTTCGAGATCACTGTGGATCAGCTGACGAGGATCGAGGCGAAGCGCGGCGGCATGCTCGGCTACTCACTGCTGATCAAGAAGCAGATGCCGGTGCTGGCCGTATTCGAAGTCCTGCCCGAGGTTTCGAGCTGCCGCGTGGTGTGCCACCTGACCGACAACGTAAAGAACCTCGGCAAGACCTTCGGGATCAACCGCCAGTATCGGGGCATCTTCGACGAAGTGCAGGGCCGCGTGGACCTGGGCCTGGCCGGGCTTGACGGCGCTGCGTCGCAGGCGTTCGCCGAGCCGGTGTTCTGGAGCCGATCCGGCGACATCGGCGTCCTGGAGCAGACCAACGCCCTGACTGCGAAGGCGGTCGGGGGCGCGGTGGGGGTTGCGGGCAAGGCTCTGGACAGCCCGGCTGGCACCACTCCGAAGGTCTGGAAGGGCGTGGATTCGGTCACGTTCACGTCGAGTGCGGGGGTGGCGGCTCTTACGCTGGCCGAGACTCAGGCCCGACTCGGCGTCGCAGTCATGGTTGCCTCCCACCCCGGATCGATGCCGCCGAACCTGGCTCGGGACGTGGAGGCGCTTGCGGCAGCCATCGAGATCAAGCTGACCGCCGCGGGCGGCAAGGCCGCGACCGTTGAGGTGCCCGACGCGCAACTCCCGGTCTTCGACTTCCTGAACCAGCAGGCCGAGATTAGATCGGGGCTGCCCCTCCGCCAGCTCCACATCTGCCGCAGCTGCCGACTCGAGAAGATCACCAACCCCGAATACCAGCGCATCGCGACACGGAACGAGAAGATCGGCGACATCATGGCCGGCGTCGGCGCCACGATCAGCAAGGGCGGAATCTCGCCGACGTTCGTCCTGGGGCAGGTATTCAAGCTCAAGAGGCTCGATCCAGCCTACGTCTGCTCGCGCTGTCAGGGCATGGAGGCGGACGAGCGGATCGTCACTTTCTGCCCGAGCTGCGCCGATCTGGCCAGGGACGTAGTCCTTCGAACGTGCCCCAAGTGCAAGTTCGACTACCGAACGAGAGCGGGGAAGGAGTCGGTCTGGTCGACGCCAGTGGTCGAGCCGGAGACCCAGACGTCGGTCGAGCCGGAAGTCAAGGCGGAGGCCCAACCGACTGTCGAGCCGGTGCTCGAACCTGAGGTCGAGCCCAAGGCGGAGGCTGCCGAGGCCGGCGCCGAGCCCTTGTCTGCAGTCGAGACGGTCGATTCGGGCGCGGTCGAGCCGATCGATGCCGCCGACGAAGCGGTCGACTCCGGTGTTGACGAGCCGGATCCTCAGGCCGCGCTCGCCCCTGCTGCCCCGGCTGCACCCGCGAAGGCCGTTCCCGCGCCGGCAGCACCGAGCGCCCCGACGCCGGCGCCGGTCCCTCCGGCCGTCACTTCCGCGCCCACTCCCGCGCCCCTCGCACCCGCCCCTGTCGCGCCCGTCCCACCACCCGGCTACCCTCCGGCCCCGGTGCGACCCTGGGCGGCTGCCCAACCGCCCGCCCCGATGGCCTGGCCGCGTCCGGCGCAGGTCCCTCTCGGTCGTCCCCAAACCGGACGCCGGGGCAAGGTCTGCCAGATGTGCCGGCGTGAATACCCGACCCTCTGGCGCGTCGTGATCGCGACGCCGGCGGGCTACGAGGAGCGGTTCCTCTGCGGCACCACCGCAACCTGTCAGATGACCTCTCTGGTAACTGCCGTCCCGGTCTAGCCAGGGCAGGCTGGGGCACGTCACGGACACCGGTTCACGGCACGAGACGGCGTACTTGCCGTACCATCCGGGACGACTCGGCGGCGTCGTTCTTGAGACTGCGCACCACGGCGTCCGACCGCCGAGGGAGGGACCCCGGNNCTTCTGGCCTGAACGGCTGGCGCGGTCGCTCGCTTGCGAGGGCGATCGCGGCCGTCTCCGCCACGGCTGCGACGCTGCTCGTCTTCGCCTTCGACGAGCACGCTCCGTACGACATTCAGGCCGGCCCGGTGGCCCGGGTGGTGGCCGGGCTCGTACCGCTGCTCGCCGCGGCGGTGGCCGGGTATGCCGTCCTGCGGCCCTGGCGGGGTTTCCTGGCGGTCCTGATACTCACGCCCGTCTTCGACGTCGCTCAGGTGTCGCTGAACGTCGGTCCGGTTCAGGTGATTTCCCAGACGCTCTTCGTGGGCGTCCTTGCGCTGGGCGTGGCTCTGCGTGGGCCCCGGTCGGGCGAGGCCTCCGTCGCGGCGCCAGTCCCGCCATCTCCCCCGTCTCCGCTGGCTGAGACCTCGGCCGCGCCTCGGAGCTGGGGTGCCCCGATCTCGCCTGACCGCGTCGCGGGCGTGGCAGTAGTGGCGTTGCTGGCCCTGGCGACGCTGTCGACCGCGGTTTCGCCCGACCGAACGACGAGCGCCACGATCCTGCTGCACGGAATTCTCGAGCCGGCGGCGATGGCCTTCCTCCTCCTGGCTCTTCGTCCGAGGCGGCGCGACCTGGCCGTCGTCGCGGTAGTCCTGGCCATCTCGGTCGGATTGGGCGGTCTCCTCAACATGCTGCAGAGCATCCCGGCCATGAAGTCGCTCGCCGTCATGCAGGACGACCGGCTCTACTTCTCGCGCATAACCTACTTCAACGTCGGCCTCTTCGGCGAGATGCTGGCGATGGCCATGCCGATCCTGCTGGCGGCCCTGGCAGCCCACCGGTATCTGCATCTGCGGCGTGCCGTCCTGGTTCTGCTGGTCGCCGCGATCGTGGTCTCCCTCGCGAGTCTCTTTCTGACCTTCTCGAAGAGCGCATACCTGGCGACGTTCGGCGGCAGTCTCGTCCTGGTTCTGCTGGTTGTGCATAGCTGGCGGCGGCGGGCCTCGATCGTCCTGGCTGCGTGCCTGCTGTCGACCGTCTTGATCCCGTGGCCGGCCTTCTTCCTCCAGGTCCTCCCGCCGATCGAGCAGGCATACCGGAACGCGATGGTTTCGCTGATGGGCGAGAGTCGCTACGACTCCTGGAACCCCTCGACCCTGTCCGGTCAGGGCTCGCTTCTGGAACGCTGGTACGCGACGAGGGCGGGAATAGAGATGGCCATCGACCACCCGCTGCTCGGCATCGGTTTGGATCAGTTCCAGACGCAGTACGTGGCGGGCCGCTACAAGCCGCCGCAAGCGCAGCTCAACCTCGACTGGGCCCATTCGATGTATCCGGAAGCCGCCGCGGAGCTGGGTCTGCCGGCGCTGGCGGCCGAGCTGATCGTCTACGCGGCAGCGCTCCTCGCCCTGTGGCGGGTGTATCGGGCTCCCCCCGACCCGCTGACGCGGCTCCTGGCGGGCGCCTTGCTGGCCGCGATGGTGTCGTGGCAGATCGTGGGCACGGCGTTTGCCGGCGACATGTACCGGCCGTGGCGGAACATGGCCTCGGACTACGTGATGATGGCTGTGCTCGTGGCGAGCGCCTTCGCCCTCTACCGACTGACGCGGCGCGAGCCGGTCGGGGGCGCGGCGGCGCTAGAAGCCCAGGTCGGCCAGGATAGGGTGCATCCGTCGAGCGGCCTTGCCGCGATGCGAGATGCGGTTCTTGGCCTCGGCCGTCCACTCGCCGAGAGTGCGGCCGCCGGGCGGCTCCAAGGCAGGCTCGAAGATCGGGTCGTAGCCGAAACCGCCGGTACCGCGGGGAGCGGACGCGATGCGCCCTTCCAGCGTTCCGTGGGCGAACCGGACGGGGATGCCGCCGCGCGGCCCCCGAGCTTCGGGTAGAGCGAGCGCCAGGACGCAGCGATAGCGAGCCCCGCGCCGTGACGCCTCCAGGCCGGCAAGCGCGCCCAGTAGCTTGACGTTGTTCTCTTCGTCGGTGGCGTCCTCGCCTGCGTAGCGCCGGGTACGCACGCCGGGTCCACGACCGAGAGCGTCTACCTCGATGCCGGAATCGTCGGCCAGGGTCGGAAGGCCGGACAGGGCGGCGAAGAAGCGGGCCTTCTTCGAAGCGTTGGCATCGAATGTGTCGCCGTCCTCGACCGCCTCGGCGGCGATGCCGACGTCGTCGAGATCGACCAGCTCGGCTTTGAGTCCGAGCAGCTCACGCAGCTCGCGGAGCTTGTGCGGCGAGCGAGTGGCGACCAGCAGGCGCGATCGGTCAGGCCCGCGCGATCTTTCGGCGCCCCGCCGGCCGCTGCCTGCCACCGAGCGCCAGCCCCCTAGCGCTTGACCGAGGCGATCGCCTCAGCCTGGGCGGCGAAGAGACGCTCGAGCCCGGTGGCCCCAAGGTCGAGCATGCGATCGACGTCGGAGCGCTCGAACGGCTTGCCCTCGGCCGTACCCTGCAGCTCGACGTACTTGCCCGCGTCTGTGGCTACGACGTTGAAGTCGACCGCTGCCTTGGAGTCCTCGGAGTAGTCCAGGTCCAGACAGGTCACCCCGCCCACGATGCCGACGCTTACAGCGGCAACTCGCCCGATCAGGCAGCGCTCCATGCCGTACGTCCGCATCGCCGCGGCCAGCGCCACCCAACCGCCGGTGATCGAAGCGGTTCGCGTTCCGCCGTCGGCGTTGATCACATCGCAGTCGACGGTGATCGTCCGCTCGCCGAGCTTGGCCATGTCGACGACGCCACGCAGCGATCGACCCACGAGCCGCTGGATCTCGTACGTTCGCCCGCCGACCTTGCCCTTGGCCGCCTCGCGGATGCTGCGCTCGCTCGTGGCCCGCGGCAGCATGCTGTACTCGGCGGTCACCCAGCCCGTGCCCTTGCCGCGAAGGTGGGGCGGGATCCTGTCCTCGATGGTGGCGGCGCACAGGACCTCGGTTCCGCCGAGCTTGATCAGGCAGGAGCCCTCGGCCCACTTCTGGACGCCGAGCGTGAGAGTCACCGGCCTCAGGTCGCCGGGGAGGCGGCCGTCGGCTCGCTGGTTCGACTGAGCCCCGATGGTCATCGCGATGTCTCCTCCGGCGACGGGAGGTCGCGCGCCGCCGTCTGGCGGTCCGCGGCCTCGGCCCGTGCTTCGGCCTTTGCAGCATCCCACAAGTCGTCGAGTTCGGCGAAAGTGAGGTCTCGAAGCTGGACGTGGCGTTCGCGGGCCATTCGTTCCACGCGTCGGAAGCGGTCCCGGAACTTGTCGGCCGCGGCCCGCAAAGCCCCCTCCGCTTCGACGTCGTGGCGCCTGGCCAGGTTCGCCACGACGAGCAACAGGTCCCCGACCTCTTCACGCCTCTCCTCGTCGGTCGTGGCCGCGGCCAGCTCGGCCAGCTCTTCCTGGACCTTGTCGAGGATGCCGACGATCTCCGGCCAGTCGTAGCCGAGGTGGGCGGCCCGTTCCTGCATCTCCTGCGCCGCGGCAAGCGCCGGCATGGACGGCGAGATGCCGTCGAGGGCGCTGCGGACCTCAGCCCCGGCAACGCCGGCGGCTTTGTCCTCGCGCTCCGCCCGCTTGATCTGCTCCCACTGGCGGTTCACGTCGGACGCGGTCTCGACCTGGGCGTCGCCGAAAACGTGCGGATGGCGGTGGACGATCTTCCGGCTGATCTTCTCCTCGACGTCGGTCATGTCGAAAACGCCGGCCTCGGCAGCGAGTTGGGCATGGAGGACGATCTGAAGGTACAGGTCGCCGAGCTCTCCCGCCAGCTCGGGTGTGGCCCCGGCGTCCAGCGCGTCGTAGACCTCGTACGCCTCCTCGAGCAGATGCTTCTTGAGCGACGCGTGCGTCTGCTCGCGATCCCACGGGCAGCCATCGGGCTGGCGGAGCCGATTGACGATCCAGGGCAGGGCCCAGGGACTTGCCAGGGCCAGCTCTGGAGCGAGTGGAGACAGGTAGAGGGGCGTCGTCAGCGCCGCCTCGTCCAGGTCGGCTACGGTCGTGGTCTCGGCCGCGCCGATACGGCCCACAACGTGATCCGCCGGGTAGAGGCGCTGCAGCACTGTCACGGCCCCGCGCTCGACCGCCGCATGCCGGCCTGGGAGTGGCGGATCCACAACCTCTGCCGCCTCCCCGACGCGGAGCAGGACCGCCGGCACGAGCAGCAGCGGCCGCGAAGGCTCGACGGGCGTGCCCGTCAGCCGCTCAGGGGTCGCAATCTGAAGGCCGGCCGCTGGATCGAGTCCCCAGCGGATCCGAGCCTCGGCGACGAATGCGTCGAGCACCGATCCTGCGCGGCTACGGCGAGGGTGTCGCAGGGGCCATTGCGGTCAGAGCCGCCGAGTCTGTCCAGACGAGCGCGTTCGCCTGGAGCTCGCTGAGCCAGTTCTTGAAGACGACGTTCTTCAGCCTGGCCTGCTGGGCCGCGTCGGGCGTCCTGGTCTGCTGGTCGATCACCTTGTAGATGTAGTAGCCGTTGCTGTTCACGATGTTGCTGACGCCGCCGACCGGAGTCTGAAGGATGGCGTTCTGCTGGTCGTTCGTGAGCATGTACGGCGAGACCCAGCCCAGGTCGGCGCCGGTGGAGGCCTCAGGCGCCTCTGAGGCCTGTGCCGCCTCGGTGACGAAATCGGTCCCGGCGTTGATCATGAGCAGCGCATCGGCAATGCGCTGGTCGGGGGCCGGGCGCCGACCCTGGAACAGGACGACTACATAGCCCTGCGAGGTTTCCTGGATCGGGTCGAGGATCGTGCCGGGGGTCAGGCCGGAAGCGAAAACCGCGGCCTGCACGTTGGTCAGCCCAAGGCCCGTTTGGCCGCTCTGAGTCTGCGCGTTGAACAGGTCGCTCGAGATCCAGGGGATGTCGCCGTTGCTGGTGTTCCAGTACTTGTCGTCGTTGACCGTCGTGTCGGCGGCCATCGAGGCGAACTTGGACGGATCTGCGCGCAGGGTCGCCACGGCCGCGTCGGCACGGCTCTTGGCATCCGTCCAGGCGGGATCGGTCACGGCCACGCCAGAGGCGTCCGCCTCGCTGTGGTTCGGAGAGAACACGAGGACGCTGATCTTGACGTCGTCCCCGTCGCCGGGCTGGCCGTAGCCGGACCCGATCGCAATCTCCAGAACGTGGCGCTGGAGCGTGGGACCGCTGACGTACTTGGCCTCGATCGCGTCCTGGACCGCCTTCTGAGTCGCTTCGGCGCGGGCCAGGGATCGGTACTGGTCGGCGTTGGAATTGGCGTCGATCGTGCTCTCCCAGTCGGCGTCGACGTACTTGGGCACGATGCTGGTAACCGTGGCAAAGCGGTAGGCCCCGTCAGTGCCCTTGAAGACCGTGGTCATATCGTTGGGCTTGGCCAGAGCGAAGATGGCGTCGGCGAGGTCCGGGTCGACGTTGAGAGCGTCCTTGGTGATCAGACCGACGTCGCCCACGCTGCCTGTGGAGTCGGACCCGGTGGAACCCGCCTCAGTGGCGACGTCGCCCCATTTCTTGCCGCCCTGGATTTCTTTGAGATAGCCCTGGGCTTTGGCCTCGGCAGCGGTGAAGTCAGATGCGATTGTCGCGCTGGCCGGCGGCGTGGGCTTAGTGGCCACGCCTATGATCTCCACGTGGCGCATCTCGGGAATCGTGGCGTCGATCTGGATCTGAGCGTCGACCTGCTGATCGGAGATCGAGATGTTGTTCTTCGCCGCGTACTGCCGGAGTTCCGCCTCGTTGGTCAGCTCCGTTAGCGCGTTGCTGTAGATCGTCGACGGGTCCTCGGCGGTCTGGATCTTGGTCTCCAGGGCGCTGTAGTCGTCGGTGGTGATGAGCCCCTGGTTCCGCAGCTTCTGGTAGTCGGCCAGCTGCCGGTCGTCGCGGGCCAGGTCCACACTCGCGCGAGCCCGGACGTCGTCCTTGCTGATGACTTCGCCGCTGACCGCACCGATTGGCGCGAGATGGTCGCTGTACCAGCTGGCCGCAAAGACGCCACCGAGCAGCGACAGCGCGGCTGCGATGGCGAGCGTGAAGCTGAGCGTGATGTAGATCGCTCGNNACGCCGGGGTAACGGAGCCGTATGCTACCGCATTCCGCTTGCTGAAACGGCGGGCCAGGGATTGCGCGTCCGGCCCGGCCCATCGACCGGGCCTCACGGTGGAGGAATCCGCCTGGTCTTCGCGCTCCGAGGTCTCGCGGTGAGGCGATTCACGACCCCTTTGTAGGCCTCGGCCTGGCGGGCCCAGCTCAACTCGTCTATGCGCTTCCGCGTTCGATCGATGCGGGCGCGGCGGCCTGGAGCATCGTCGACGAGGCCCAGGATGACTGACGCGAGGGACTCGGGGTCCCCCGGCTCGTAGACCGAGAGCGTGTCCGGGCTGAAGTACCGTTCGACGGTGGGCAGGCGCGAGGCCACGACCGGCTTCGCCATGGCCGCGTACTCCAGCACCTTCGTCGACAAGCTCATGCCCGTGAATGGGTCGAGACGCGTAGGGGCGACGCCAATGTCGCCGCCGGCTACGGCCCTCGGCACGTCCTCGATTGGGATGCGGCCCGGGAAGCTGACGCGATCGGCGATGCCGAGCTCGGCAGCCAGCGCCTCCAGCGCAGGCAAGGCGTCGCCGCGGCCGTAGAAGGTCGCGCTCACCGGCAGGTCCGGGCGGGTCCGGGTGATATCCGACACCGCCCGCAGGACCACGTCGAGCTCGTACGTCGGTGTGAGGGCACCGGTGTAGACGATGCGGAGCGTGCCGTCCGCCATGAACTCGCGGCGGGGGTGAGCGCTCGGATCGAATAGCTCCAGGTCAGGGCTGTTGAGTATCACGGTGAGCCGGTCCGGGTTGACGCCCAGGCCGCGCAGACGCTCGGCCAGCGGCTCGTTGACCGTCATGACCTCGTCCGCGAAGGCGATCGACACCTTCTCCTGGAGCAGCAGCAGCCGGTAGCTGATCGGATTGGCCGCCTTTGGGAACCGGCTCCGGAAGAACTCCGGCATAGCCTCGTGGAGGTCCAGCAGCACCGGAACGCCCGACATCTTGATGGGTAGAGCCGCGAAGACCAGATAGTCCGGCAGCGAGTGAACCTCCACCAGGGCGTATCGCCGCCGGCGGTGGGCGAGCGTGACGGCCCATAGTGCCCGAACGAGGAACGCTCCGTACTCGACGAGATAGACCGGCAGGCCGGCACCCTGGTGCCTGCCTACCGGCAGACGGCGCAGGTTGACGCCCGCGACCACGGCCGTCGATTCCTCGCCCGGCCGGCGCAGGCCGTATACGTCCACTTCCCAGCCGGCGGCCACGAGAGTCTCGGCCTCACGCCGAACGCGAGGATCCTCTTCGTAGTAGGCGTGGACGATCATGCAGATCGGCCGGCGCCGCGCGGTCGCGGTCACCTCCGGACTCCTGCGGCGGCGGCGGTCAGGGCGGCCGAGGGCAACGAGGCGGAGGTCATGGCCGTGGAGATGCGCTCAGCCGCGCCCGAGCCCGTCAGATGCAGGCTCCGGGCGCGTTCGACGGCCTGCTCGACCGTTCGAGCCAGTGGCGCACGAGTGGCGAGCTCGCGCAGGGCGGCATCGCTGTCGAGCCCGACCAGCACGGCCGAGCTCCCGGCGCCGCCGACGGTCTCGACCCATTCGGTCGTCGTTCGGAGAACCAGGCATGGAACCCCCAGCCAGGTCGATTCGCGCTGGACGCCGCCCGAGTCGGTCAGTACGGCGGCGGCGTGCAATTGCAGCGCAAGTGACGTCCGATAGCCCTGCGGGTCTACGGCAACTACTCCGCCGGGGAGGACGATTTCCGCAGCTTCGAGGGCGGCTCTGGTTCCGGGATGGAGCGCCAGGACTACACTTCGATCGGGAGCGGCGACGGCGGCCAGCAGCGCCGACCATCTGGCCATTGCGGCCGGATCGCGGTTCTCGGCCCGGTGGACCGTGGCGAACAGAAAGCGGCCTGGCGCCAGCGCGACCCCGAGTCGCTCGGCGATGGGCTCCAGGACGGCCGGGTCGCGCATCTCCTCTGAAACGCGGGCGGCAAGGTCGAGCATCAGGTCGCCGACTTCGAGGACGCCGGAGTCGATTCCCTCGGCAGCCAGGTTCGCAACGGCGGCCGGAGTAGGCGCGAAGAGCCAGCGCGACAGGCGGTCGGACACCACGCGATTGAGCTCTTCGGGCATGCGTCGGTCGAAGCTCCGCAGGCCGGCTTCCACGTGAGCGACGGGGATGTCCAGCTTGGCCGCCGCCAGCGCCCCTGCCAGAGTTGAGTTGGTGTCGCCGTAGACGAGGACTGCGTCGGGCGCAACGTCCCGTAGCAGCGGCTCCAGAGCGACGAGCATCCGGCCGGTCTGGTCGCCGTGCCCGCCGCCGCCGATCCCCAGGATGTGATCGGGCCGGGCCAGCCCCAGCTCCGCAAAGAAGTCGCCGGCCATCGCGTCGTCGTAATGCTGGCCGGTGTCCACGAATGTCTCAGCGTGGCTTCGGCGAAGGACGGGCTGGAGCGCGGCGGCCTTGATCAGCTGCGGTCGCGTTCCGACGACGCTGACGATCCGCATGGTCGGCCGTTAGCTCGAGGCGGAGGCGTCGGGCGATCGGCGCCTCGTCGCGTCCTGAACGCCGATGCCGACGTACCGGACACGGGCCGGCAGGTCGATACCGCGCAGGCTGTTCCGCCCGTCGAGGATCAACTCGAGGTCGGGGAAGAGCGACAGGTCGATCTCCTCCCACAGCCTGTCGGCGGTCTGGGTCACGATCGCCCGGAACGGCGCGGGCCGACCCCACGTATACGGGGTCGCGCAATTGCGCTCGATTTCCTCGGCGGAAAGGAGGGGGTCGTACGCGGACACGTCGGCGCCGTGGAACGAGAGCCGCTCGATCAACGGCAGGGCCCGGGAGTACGCGAGCTCCTTGACGTTCTCGCGATAGGTCAGGCCGAGAACCAGGATCGGCACTTCGTCCAGGCCGCCCAGGCGCGTTTCGAGCGACTTGATGGCGTTGCCGACCTGCGCGTCGTTGGTGCGGCGCGAGACGGCCACGACCTCGAGGTCGGGGGCGCGGCTCAGAAGCAGGTGAGGATAGACCGGGATGCAGTGGCCGCCGACGCCGATGCCGGGCTGATGGATGTGCGAGTACGGCTGGCTGTTCGCGCCGTCGATGACCTCCTGGATGTCGACTCCGACGCGGTCGGCGTAGAGGGCGAAGTCGTTGGCGAGGGCGATGTTGACGTCGCGGTAGGTCGTGTCGGCGATCTTGCTGAACTCGGCCGCTTCGGCGCAGCTCATCTTCACGATCTCGGCGTCCAGGACGGAGTCGTAGAAGTTGGCCGCTCGCCGTCCGGATTCCGGCCCAATGCCGCCGACCAGCTTGGGATAGGTCGACAGGTTGGCGAACACGGCTCCGGAGTAGAGACGCTCCGGCGAGAATGCCACGAAGAAGTCCGTGTCGGCCTTGAGCCCGGTGGCTGCCTCGAGTCTGGGAGCGAACCGACCGCGCGTGTCGCCGACGGGTAGCGTGGTCTCGAAGATGACCGTGACGCCGGGGTGTATGCCGCCGGAGATGGAGTCGACGGCGGAGTCCATGTAGCGGTAGTCCGGCTGCTGGGCGTCGTCGAGCATGACCGGCACGATCAGCACCGCAACGTCCGCGTCGCGGACGGCGGCGGCGGCATCGGCCGCGGCGTGCAGGCGACCCGCGGCGTGAACCTCGGCCACTCCCTCGGCCAGTCCGGGCTCCTCGGCGACATGGGACCGGCCTTCGTTGATGGCGGCCACGACATCGGGGTTCACATCGACCGCGGTCACTTTCCAGCCGTGGCGAGCGAACTGGACGGCCAGCGGCAGGCCCATCTTGCCCGCGCCCACTACGACGGCCCGGCCGACCGTTCCGGGCACGGCCCGCCAGGGTTTCACCGATCTCGGGGTCCGGTGAGTGCAGAGGTTGGCGGGCGGATTGATCGAACCGCCGAGGAAGCTGACGATACGCGTAGGACGGGAGACGATAGTCATTCGGCTGCTAGCCTCGAAGGAAGGTCGGAGAGATCGACAGGGCGGCCCTCGGCGGCGGCGGTCAGCAGAGCGTTGGCGATGGCGACTGCCCACAGTCCGTCCACGCCGTCGACATAGGGCTGCTCGCCAGTGCGCAGGACGCGCACGAACTCGTTGAGCTGGGCACGCAGCGGCTCCACGTTCTGGATCGGGATCTCGGCTACGTCGCCGGTGAAGGTGGTGGCGTAGCCGCCGATCATTTGCGGCCGCTCGACGTTGGAGCGAGTGAAGCTCAGCCTCTGAGTCAGGTAGTCGAGCTCGAACATGCCCTCTTCGCCGACGACCACGAGGCTGCGGCGCTTGGCGGGCGTGAGCCAGTCGACGTCCATGAACCCCGTGGCGCCGGACGGGAAGTGCATCAGCCCGAAGGTCAGGTCCTCGTGTCTGGCATGGAGTCGCTGGGCCGTTTCGGCGTAGACGCGGACGGGCCGCTCGCCGGCGATCCAGCACAGCATGTCCACGTCGTGAGTGCCCAGGTCCACGGTCACGCCCACATCGCGGATGCGGGCCGGGAAGGGGCCCGCGCGGCGGCTGGTGATGGCGTAGATCGTGGACAGCCAGCCGGCGCGCAGCAGACGGCCCATCTCCATTACGGCGGGGTTGTACCGCTCCACGTGTCCTACCTGCACGCGGACGTTCCGCTTGCGGGCGGCGGCCACGATGGCGAGCCCATCTTCGACGGTGGCCGCCAGCGGCTTCTCGACCAGGACGCCCAGGCCGCGCCTTATTGCTGCCAGCGCCAGGGCGAGGTGGGCCGTGGTGGGCGCGGCTACTACGACGCCGTCTATTTCGGCCTCGGCGATCATCGCCAGAGGATCCGCGAAGCCCCTCGCTCCAGTTTGGGAGACTGCGGCCTCGAGAGCGGCTGGATCGGGGTCCGCGACGGCGGCGAGCGTGGCGTCGGGGTGGTTGGAGATGACGCGAAGGTGGTTGCGACCCATCGAGCCCAGCCCGGCCAGACCGAGCCGGAGGCGCGCCGTCATGAAGGGTCGCCAGCCGCGACGGCGTGGCGCAAGACCGACGCGCGTAGGGCCGCCATGACCTGGTCCTGCTCGGCCTCGGTCAGGCCGGGGTATATGGGCAGCGACAAGCTGCCCGCCGCGGCCGCATCCGTATTCGGCAGGTCCGCCTCGATGCCCAGTTCCATGACGTAGGCCTGGCGGTGGCACGGGATCGGATAGTAAATGCCGCAGATGACGCCGGCGTCCTTCATCTCGGCCACAATCTCGTCGCGGGCCGAGCCGACGCCGAGGGTGTACTGGTGATAGACGTGCGTTCGGCCCGCGGGGCAGGTCGGCAGTTGAACCGGCAAATCGGCGAAGGCGTCGTCGTAGCGCCGGGCGATCCTCTGACGGCGGGCCGTGTTCCGCTCCAGTTTGTCGAGCTGGACGAGGCCGATCGCGGCGGCGATGTCAGTCATGCGGAAGTTGTAGCCGAGGATCTCGTGGTGATAGCGCTCCCGCATGCCCTGGTTGCGATAGAGCTTGATCCAGTCGGCCAGTCGGTCGTCGTTGGTGGTGACGAAGCCGCCCTCGCCCGTGGTCATGTTCTTGGTGCCGTACAGGCTGAAGGCCGCGTAGCCGAAGCTTCCGGCGCGACGGCCGCGATACATGGCGCCGTGAGCCTGGCAGGCGTCCTCAACGACGGTCAGGCCGTAGCGATCGGCGATGGCCTGGATGGCGTCCATGTCGGCGACGATGCCGAAGAGGCTGACCGGGCAGATGACCCGGGTTCGTGGCGTGATCGCGGCCTCGATCCGGCCCGCGTCCATCAGGTACGTGTCCGGCTCGATGTCGATGAAAACGGGCGACGCCCCTGTGAACAGAATCGAGCTGACCGTGGCGTTGAAGGTGTGTGAGACGGTGATGACCTCGTCGCCGGGACCGAGGCCAAGACCGGCGAAGATGGACATGAGAGCGACGGTGCCGTTGGCCATGGCGATCGTATGTTTGACGCCGCAGAAGGCCGCCCAGCGCTCCTCCAGCTCGGCGACCCTGCGACCCCCGGCGATCATGCCGCTGTTCAGTACTTCGGAAACGGCGGCGATCTCCTCAGGGCCGAGATCGGGGCGCGCGGGCGGGATCATGCTGAGACTCCTGTGCTCGGTGCGGGCCGCTCCATAAGCGAGCCGGCAGCCGGGTTGAAGGCGAACACGCGGCCGCATCGCTTGCAGGCGATCGGAGCGTCAGGGGAGGGGTTCGGGGCGGCGTCAGCGCCGGTCGATCCGGACAGTCGGGAGCCGCAGGCGCATACCCAGCCAAGACGTCGGGCCGGATTGCCCGCCACGAGAGCGTAGTCCGGAACGTTGCGGGTGACGATTGCCCCCGCGCCGACGGTCGCGAACCGGCCGACCGTGACACCGGCGACTACTACGGCTCCGGCTCCGATCGAGCAGCCGTCGCAGAGTTCGATCGGGCTGACGGTCCAGTCGTTGCCACGTGCCAGCTCGCCGGTCGCAGTGACTGCGCGTGGGTAGCGGTCGTTGGTCAGGATCGCGCCAGGGCCGACGAAGACGCCGTTGCCGACCGTCACGCCGTGGTAGATGAGGGCCCCGTTCTGGACCTTCACCCTGTCGCCGAGCCGAACTCCCGCGTCGATAAAGGCGTCGCGGCCCACGATGCAGTCGGCCCCCAGGCTGGCGCCGGTCCGGAGCACCGCCCGATTCCAGACGCTGGTTCGGGGGCCGATCGTGACATCGGCTTCGAGCTCGGCGGACGCGTGAACCCTCGCCGTGGGGTCGATCACGAGGAACTCCTGTGGCGGATCGGAGTTGGCGGAGGGATCCTCGGGACGCCGCTCAGCCGGCTCCAGAGTATACCGGACGGCTTGCCGGCCCGGCGGCCGGCGTCTTTCGCAGCCTGCCGCGTACCTGGGTCACGCACCTCGAAATCCGCTCTCGCGGTGATCGGCGGCGCCTCGGCCCCGGCGCGTCGGCCTGCGAGCGGAGAGCTGCTAGTCGTGCCGACGTCGGGCCAGCAGCCCGACGACGATGCCCAGGGCCGCGCCGCCGACCAGTGCGCCGCGCCAGTCGAGCACGGTCCGGACGTTGCCTTCGACTCGCCGGGCAAGCAGCAGGAATGCGCCGCCCTGACCCTCGAAGGAGACGTTCCCGGCGACGACCGTCTGGGCTCCGCCCTGACGAATCCGCACGTCACGAGCGAGGACCGCCCGGGCATAGCCCTGCGTCACCGACACCTCGCCACCTGCGGCGACGCCGATGGCGCCCAACTCCACCGAGACGCGTTCTCCCCTGGCGATGCCTACCGCCCCCATGCGGACGGCGATGTCGTCCGCCTGCGCCTGGCCGATGCCGCCCATGGAGACGGTGATGTCCTCGGCAGAGGCAGCGCCGATGCCGCCCTGCGTTACGCTGACCGACTCGGCTTCGACCTCGCCGGCCCCGCCCTGGCTTATGGACACCGTGGTCGCCTCGACGCGGGCCCGGACTGCGCCGGCCGTCCCCGCCTGGATCGCCGGTACTGTCGGGGCGGCCGGTACTTCCACGGCCGGCCCTGCAGACTTGCGAGCGGCGGGTGCCGTGGTCTTTCGGGCCGTCGGTGCGGCGGGTCCTGCCGTCCGGCCCGGGAGCTTCCTGGCCGCTGGCTTCGTGGCGGCTGGCTTCCTGGCGCCGGGTTCGGTATCGGTCGCCGGCCTTGCGGACCCAGCCCGGCCCCGCCTGCTGGCCGCGCTCGTCGGCCCTGGTCCTGCCTTGCTGCCCGGCTCGTCGCTCATGTCGTCTTTCTCCGCTTCGGTGAGCCGACCGGCCCGGGCCGGTCGACAACGGCTGGTGGCGTCAGCCTACAGCGAGCGACCCCGCTAGCGGTAGTAGCCCAGGATGTCCACGACGACCTGGGTCGTGGCGCTCGAGCCGGATCCGCCGTAGGTGACGGACAGGCTGCCGCCCGGGCCGAGCATGCTCACAAAGCCGTTGGCTCGGTTGTCGCCGACCGGGAAGTTCAGAGTGGAGGTCGCGCTCGTGGCGGTTGGAGCCGCATTGAGCCAGCCGGCAGCGGTCTGATTTGTAACCGTCAGGTTGCCGACTACAGCCACTGCAGCCAGATGGACCGAAACCTGACCGCGGACTGCAAATGTGGTCGAGGTGGTCATCCTGAGCGGCCCCTTGAAGCCCTGGCTGATCCGGCTGTCGACGACTCGGCCAGGCGCCAGCGGCACAAAGGTCGCGCCGGAGAGCCCTGGGACGAAGTATCCGGTCACGTCGAACACGAACTGCGTCGACTGACCTGGGTTGCCCCAGTACTCAACCTGCAACTGTCCCGCGCTGTTTAGCGGCACGGTCAGGTTGTTGGCGCGAATGTCGCCCTTGGGGAAGTTGAGGGTCGACGAGGTTGGCTGGCCCGCGCCTATCGCCGGCGCAAGGGTGATATACCCGTTCGAGGTCTGCCCCACGACGGTGGCGTTGCCCGTGACGGCCGTGGCGTTCGCCGGGACGCCGGACCTGCCGCCCACCTGGAAAGTGGCGACGCTCCTGGCAACGAGCGGCGATGTCAGGCCGCTCTTGGTGCGAGTGTCCACAAGGCGGGTCGGGGCCATCGGAATGAACGTGGCTCCGCCGGGGTTGCGCAGGAAGTACCCGGTCAGGTCGAAAATGACCTGGACCGTCCCGGAACCCGATGGCGTCACGTAGAGCCCGGAGAGCGAGCCGTCACCGGCCAGGCCCAGTGTCACGCCGTTGGCGCGAGTGTCGCCCTTCAGGAAGTTGATTGTCGATGAGGTTCCGGCGGTGGTCGAGCCGAGCCGCAGCCAGCCCTGCGATGAGGAGTTGGTGATCGTGACGTTGCCGGTCACGGCGATCGCACCGGATGGTACGTTGCCCTGGCCGGCCACCGCGAAGGCTCGCGACTTGCCGGCGGCAAAGGCGCCGCCAAGGCCCGTACCGATGCGTGTGTCCAGAATCCGCGTCGGCGTCAGCGGATAGTACGTGCCGCTCGCGGTGGTATCGACGATCACGCCGAAGTTGCTCCATGCGGCCGCATCGAACGGCGCCG
>PMNU01000147.1 GCA_003165675.1 Chloroflexota bacterium | reverse complement strand
CGCTCGAACTTCTTCTTCGCCATCGCGGCTGCTCCCTCGCTCCTACTGCGGGCTGGGTTGACTGGTCAGACTCGGGACTTCTGAACGAGTTCGGCCGCCAGATTGGCGGGGACCTCGGCGTAGTGCGACAACTCCATCGAGTAACTGGCTCGGCCCTGGGTCATGGACCGCAGGTCCGTGGCGTAGCCGAACATCTCGGCCAGCGGAACCCGCGCCCGAACCACCTGGGTGGAGGCGCGCGACTCCATCGCCTCGATGTGTCCTCGGCGAGCGTTGATATCGCCGATGACGTCACCGAGGAACTGCTCGGGCAATGTGACCTCAACCCGCATGAGCGGTTCGAGGATCACGGGCGAGGCCTTATGGGCCGCTTCCTTGAGCGCCATCGAGGCGGCGATGCGGAACGCCATCTCGCTCGAGTCGACCTCGTGGAACGACCCGTCGAAGAGCGTCACCTTGACGTCCACCATCGGGTAGCCCGCGTATGGGCCCGTCTCGAGGGCTTCGCGGATACCCATGTCGATGGGCTTGATGTACTCGCGCGGAATGACGCCGCCCACGATCTTGTCGACGAATTCGTAGCCTTTGCCCTGCTCATTCGGCTCGATCTTGATGACGACGTGACCGTACTGGCCCTTGCCGCCGGTCTGCTTGACGTGCCGGTAGTTGCCTTCGGCAGCGCGCCGGATCGTTTCTCGATAGGAGACGCGAGGCCGTCCAACGTTGGCCGCAACCTTGAACTCGCGCACCATCCGGTCCACGAGAACGTCCAGGTGGAGTTCGCCCATCCCGGCGATGCGGGTCTGGCCGCTCTCCTCGTCGGTGTGGACGCGGAAGGTGGGGTCCTCATCGGCCAATCGCTGCAGGGCGATGGCGAGCTTGTCCTGATCGGCCTTGGTCTTGGGCTCGATGGCGACTTCGATGACCGGCTCCGGGAAGACAATCGACTCGAGGACGACCGGGTGGTCCGGGTCGCTGAGCGTGTCGCCGGTGAAGCTCTCCTTGAGACCGACCGCGGCGGCGATGTCTCCCGCGTATACGGTGTCGATTTCCTCGCGGTGGTTGGCGTGCATCTGGAGGATGCGTCCGATCCGCTCCTTCTTGCCCTTCGTGGCGTTGAGGACGTACGAGCCGGAGTTGAGCGTCCCGGAGTACACACGGAAGTAGGCCAGCTTGCCGACGTACGGGTCGGCCGCGATCTTGAACACCAGGGCGCTAAAGGGTTCGCTGTCGTCCGCGGTGCGCAAGACTTCCTTGTGCGTGATGGGGTGTTCCCCGATCACCGGGGGAACGTCCAGCGGAGACGGAAGGTAATCCACCACCGCGTCCAGAACGGGCTGAACGCCCTTGTTCTTGAGAGCCGAGCCGGCCAGGACGGGAACGATGCGGTATTCCAGCGTGCCGAGCCGAAGACCGTGCTTGATATCTTCGTTGCTTAGCGTGTGGCCTTCGAGGTACTTGTGAGTCAACTCGTCGTCCATCTCGGCGACGGCCTCGACCATCTTCTCGCGCTCGGTCCTGGCCGCCTCCCGCAGATCGGCCGGGATCTCGATCGTCTCCGACTCGGCGCCCAGGTCCTCGGCCCGGTACACGATCGCCTTCATCGTGATCAGATCGACGATGCCTCTGAACTTGTCTTCCGACCCGATCGGCAGCTGGATCGGAACCGGCCGAGCCCCCAGCCGCTCGCGAATCATGTCGACGCAGCGCCAGAAGTCCGCGCCCGTGCGGTCGAGCTTGTTGATGAAGCAGATTCGCGGCACGCGATACCGGTCGGCCTGCCGCCACACCGTCTCGGACTGAGGCTCGACCCCGGCCACGGCATCGAAGACGACCACCGCTCCATCGAGGACGCGCAGGCTGCGCTCGACCTCTACCGTGAAGTCCACGTGCCCGGGCGTATCGATGATGTTGATTCGATGATCGTCCCAGAAGCAGGTCGTAGCTGCGGCAGTAATCGTGATGCCGCGCTCCTGCTNNACCCGCTCGGTGACAGTGGTCTTCCCAGCGTCGATATGGGCGATGATTCCGATGTTCCGCGTCTTGGCGAGCGGAACCTGACGTGCCACGATCCTTGGTGCTCCCTAGCCGAGGCCTACCACTTGAAGTGAGTGAAGGCCTTGTTCGCGTCGGCCATCTTGTGAGTGTCTTCCCGTCGCTTGACCGCCGCGCCGAGGCCGTTCATGGCGTCGACGAGCTCTGCGGCCAGCTTCTCCGACATGCTTTTGCCGCTCCGCTTACGGGCCGCCTGGACAAGCCAGCGGACACCCAGCGAAAGGCGGCGATCGCCCCGGATCTCGACCGGGACCTGGTAGGTTGCGCCACCCACGCGGCGCGGCTTGACCTCGATGATCGGCGTTGCGTTTCGCATGGCCGACTCGAGGACCTCGATGCCGGGCCGGCGAGCCTGGGCCTCGGCGCGGGCCAGGGCCTCTCGCAGGATGCGCTCGGAGAGATGGCGCTTGCCGTCGGTCATCAGCTTGGTTCCGAAGCGGCTGCTGAGGCGGGTCGACGGGGCGCCCTGATACTTGGTCTTGCGGGCGATGGTCGGACGACGGGGCATCGTTACTTCTTGCCCTTCTGCTGAGCGGCCTTCGCGCCGTACTTGGAGCGGCCCTGCTTACGGTCCTTGACGCCGGCGGCGTCCAGGGTCCCCCGGATGATGTGGTACTTGACCGACGGCAGGTCCTTGACGCGGCCGCCGCGGACCAGGACAACCGAGTGTTCCTGGAGGTTGTGGCCGATCCCCGGGATGTAGGCCGTCACTTCCATCTGGTTGGTGAGGCGGACGCGGGCGATCTTTCGAAGGGCCGAGTTCGGCTTCTTCGGCGTCATCGTGCGGACCTGCAGGCAGACGCCACGCTTCTGGGGCGCTCCTGGGATGGCCACCTGGCGCTGGCGCAGGCTGTTCCAGTTCTTGCGCATGGCCGGCGCCTTGATCTTCGAGATCTTCGGCTGGCGACCATGCCGCACGAGCTGGCTGATTGTCGGCACGGAGACGCTGCTCCTTTCGCTCTCTGCTGCAAGTTGACAGTTCTGTAGGCGATCCGCCGTCGACATCGAACCCGCGCCGGGTTGGGCCCCGGTGCAAGTCCAATCGACGGGAGCCTGCGTCGCCGCGGTGGCCTCCGGCGTCCGATGGGCCGCTGCTGCGGCACCGGTCGCGACATGGAGGCGATCTGGTCTGGCGCAAATCGCTTCGATGGTCTGGCGGGCCTCCACGCACCGGATTTTGCCGGTGTCCCGTTCGGTTCCCCGCCGTCCGGATGGGCTCACCCGAGAGTCGCGAGCGGCGCGTGCCAATCGCGGCCTCTCAGAAGCCACGAGCGCGGAGTTTATCAGTGGCCCCCGGGGGTGTCAAACCTGCGGGAGGCCTCAGGGAAGCTCAGCGCCGCTTGGTCGAACGGTCGGCGGAGGTCGCTCAGCCGAGCGGCCTCCGTCTACTGGTCGTCCTTCTTCACCTCGCCCAGGAGCTCTTCGATCCCGGGCAGATCAGACGGCTCGGCTTCAACCCCGGACTCGCCGCCGATCGCAGCCAGGAAGGGGTTGACGAAGTCGGTTTCGTCCTCGCGAGGCTCGCCGCCGACGCTGGCGGACAGGAGCGAGGCCAGGTCCGCGGTCTCCTCGGACGGCCGAGCTCCGGCCTCCTCGAGGAACGGGTTGTACTCGTACTCCGGCCCGCGCAGCCTCTCGATCGATTCGCCGGCCAGCGCCTCTTCGGCGGCCCGGCGCGCTCGTTCGCGAGCGGCGGCAATGTTGGCCGGCGCGCCCGTCCCAGCCGGGATGAGCTTGCCGATGATGACGTTCTCCTTGAGGCCGATCAGGTGGTCCTTGGAGCCGTTGATGGCGGCTTCGGTGAGCACCCGCGTCGTCTCCTGGAAGGAGGCAGCGGCGAGGAACGACGAGGTGTTGAGCGAGGCCTTGGTGACACCGAGCAGGACCGTCTGGGCCGTGGCGGGCTCGCCGCCTTCGGCCAGGACTCTGTTGTTGACCTCCTCGAAGTCGAGCCGATCGATCAGCTCGGTCGGCAGGAGATCGGTGTCGCCCGGCTGGTCGATGCGGACCTTGCGGAGCATCTGGCGGACGATGATCTCGATGTGCTTGTCGTTGATCGTGACGCCCTGGCTGCGGTAGACCTTCTGGACTTCCTTCACCAGATAGCGTTGGACGGCGTCCTTGCCCCGCGTTTCGAGGTACTCCTGCGGGTTGATCGGGCCGTCGGTGATCGCGTCGCCGGCGCGGATGTCCGAGCCGTTCTCGACCATGAGCTTGGCGTTGTGAGGGATGGCATAGTCGCGCTCGACCGTATCCTCGGACCGGACGACCAGATCGTCGGCCTCACGGACGAGGAAACCCTTGGCCGGGGCGGACACGTCGGCGGACTTGTCGCCACCCTCGAGCCGGGCGATAACCTGGCCGGCTTCGACCATGTCGCCAGCGGCGGCGAGCAACTCCAGACCGGGGCCCAGGGCGATGTGCGTGTCGTACTGCTCCCGGCTCGTAACCTTGACACGAGTGCCGGTGTCGCCGCGGACGATCTCCACGATGCCGTCGATGTGGCTGATCTCGGCCTTGCCCTTGGGGACGCGGCCCTCGAAGAGCTCCTCGACGCGCGGCAGACCGGCGGTGATGTCCAGCCCGGCGACGCCGCCAGTGTGGAACGTCCGCATCGTCAGCTGCGTGCCAGGCTCGCCGATCGACTGGGCGGCGATGATGCCCACGGCCTCGCCGATGCCCACCAGGGAGCCGGTGGCGAGGTTTCGGCCGTAGCAGAGCCGGCAAACGCCGTGGCGCGCCTCGCAGGAGAGCGGCGAGCGGACCAGGACCTCGTCGATCCCGGACTCGTCGATCGCGGCCGCCAGAGCCTCGGTCAGTTCCTGGTTGCGCTCGACGATGAGTTCGCCGGTCGAGGGATGGAAGAGATCGGCGGCCGACAGCCGGCCGACCATTCGCTTCTGGTAAGCGCCCTTTTCGTTGCTGGCGATCTCCGCGGACTCGGACCGCGTGATCCAGGAACCTTCCTGGGTGCCGCAGTCTTCCTCTCTAGTGATGACGTCCTGGGCTACGTCCACCAGACGACGGGTCAGATAGCCCGAGTCGGCGGTGCGGAGGGCCGTGTCGGCGAGGCCCTTGCGGGCGCCGTGGGTCGAGATGAAGTACTCGAGGACCGTCATGCCTTCGCGGAAGTTGCTCCTCACCGGCACGTCGATGATCCGGCCCGACGGGTCGGCCATCAGCCCGCGCATGCCGCCGAGCTGGCTGATCTGGCCCTTGTTACCTCGGGCGCCTGAGTCCGCCATCATCCGGACCGAGCCGAAGGCATCGAGGCCGTCCATCATCGCGGTCGAGAGGTCGTTGGTCGTCTTCTGCCAGACGTCTACGACTTGCTCATAGCGCTCGTCGTCGGTGATCAGGCCGCGCTGGAACTGGCGGTCGATCTGGTCGACAGAAGCGTCTGCCTCGACCAGGCGGCGACCCTTGTCCGGCGGGATCACGATGTCCGTGACCGCGATTGTCATCCCGCCGCGAGTGGCGTATTCGAATCCGACACCCTTCACACCGTCGACGACGTTGGCGGTCTCGGCGGGGCCGAGGATGCGGTAGCACTCGTCGACCAGCTTGCGCAGCTCGGTCCGCTTCATGTTCACGTTCTTGAAGCGGAGCCGGTCGGGGACGATCTGGTTGAAGATGATCCGTCCGACGGTGGTCTGCACCTGGGTATCGACGGCCACGCCGGACTCTTCGTCCCATGCCTTGACCATGGCGATGACCGGCTCGTGGAGAGTGACTTCGCGCAGCTGGTAGGTCAGGATGGCCTCGCCCTCGCTGGAGAAGAGGCGCATCTTCTTGCCGTCGGGGAGCGGCTTGTCCATCGTCAGGTAGAAGCAGCCGAGGACCATGT
>PMNU01000142.1:3526-9043 GCA_003165675.1 Chloroflexota bacterium | reverse complement strand
AACCGGTGCGGGCGAACTCGCGGCAGGGACTCGCGGGGACCGGAGCGGGCGCCTCGGCCCCACTCGCTGAATTCGGGACCGTCGGACCGAGGCGCCGCAGGAGAGGGAAAGGGAGAGCGAGAGGGAGAGGACGATGGGCGAGCGGGGCCTGAGCGATCCGATTTCGAGACGAGACCTCATACGGGCGGGACTGACCGGAGCGGCCGGGCTGACCGCTCTTCCCGCCTTGATCGCGGCCTGCAACGCGGCCGGGGCCACCGCGACTCCGACCGGCGCGGCTACGCCACTCCCCACAGCCTCGCCCGCGCCGACGCCGAGCCCCATCCCCAGCGACTTCCTCCACCGCAAGCTATCCGGGCCGCTCAAGCTTAGCTGCACGTACTCGGACATCGCGGAAAAGGCCGGAGTGGAGACGGTCCAGGCTGCCTTCGGAACGCTCACGGGGCTANNGATCTCTTCACCTGGTTTCCCGGATACCGGATGCGGTTCTTCGCCCAGGAGGGTTTGATACTGCCGATCGACGACGTCTGGGCCCCGATCCAGGACAAGTTCACTCCGGCTCTTGCCGGAGCGGTCACCGGAGATGACGGCAAGGTCTACGGCATCCCCGTCGACTACTACCCCTGGGCGATGTTCTATCGCAAGAGCGTCTGGGCGGCGCACGGCTACGAAGTGCCGACCACCTGGGATCAGCTGCTGGCGCTGTGCGCTCGAATGAAGAAGGACAGGCTCACGCCGATTGCCTTCAGCGACCTCGAGGGCTGGCCGGCGCTGGGCACATTCGACATCCTCAACCTGCGGCTAAACGGCTACGACTTCCACATGGCTCTGCTGACCGGCAGGGAGAGGTGGACGGACGAACGGGTCACCGGTGTCTTCAAGGAGTGGGCCAGGCTGGTCCCGTACTACGCCGGTGGCTTCCTGAAGCTGACCTGGCAGCAGGCCTGCGACGCGCTCACCCGTGNNCCGTCCTCGACGACATCGACTTCTTCGAGTTCCCCTACTTCGGCAACGAGTTCGACGCGGAGCGAGCGGTCGAAGCGCCGGCGGACGTCTGGGCCATGGCCGCCAAGTCTCCGACGCTCGGTGCGGACAGGGGCAACGCCCGCGCCTACCTCGAATTCTGGGCGCAGGGCTCCACGCAACTCCTGATGTACAACTCCGCGCCGAGCCTTATTCCCGCCGCTTCGGACATAGACGTGAGCAAGCTCGATCGTCTGAGCGCGAAGTCCGTGCAGTTGGTGAGCCGGGCGCAGCGCATCACGAGCTTCTTCGACCGCGACAGCCGCGACGACTGGACCAGCGTCTCGGGCGGGGTGGCGGGGTTCTTTCTCGACTTCCTCATGAACCCGGGGCAGGACCTCGCCAAGCTACAGCAGCAAATCCAGAACTTCTGGGACGCGCTGCCGCCGTTTGGCGGGTAGCCACGCCAGCCTCTGCCCACCGTGCAAGCTTCCGAGGCTTCGCCGTCCGCTAAACTCCGTGCACCATGACGATCGAATCAGCCGCCAAGTCGCCCGCTTCGACCAGACCGTCGAGTATGCCCGTCAAGCCGCGCATCTTCAGCGGCATCCAGCCCACGGGTCGGCCTCACCTTGGCAACGACCTCGGCGCGATCCGCAACTACGTCGCCCTGCAGGACCGCTACGAGTCGATCTACTGCATCGTCGACTACCACGCCCTGACCCACGTCCACGAGCCCGAAGTGCTGCGCCGCCAGACCCTGGAGATGGCCGCAGCCCTGATCGCCCTCGGCCTGGACCCGAAGCGCTGCACGCTGTTCGTCCAGTCGGATCGGCCCGAGCACACCGAGCTGTGCTGGCTCCTGAGCACCGTCACGCCGGTCGGCTGGCTGCTTCGCACGCCGACCTACAAGGAGAAGCGCGCCAACCAGCCCGACGACGTCAACAACGGCCTGCTCAGCTACCCGGTCCTGCAGGCCGCGGACATCGTCCTGTACAAGGCCTCGCTCGTGCCGGTCGGCAAGGATCAGGCCGCCCACCTGGAGCTCAGCCGCGAGATCGTGCGCGCCTTCAACGCCCGGTACGGCGAGACGTTCCCTGAGCCGCAGCCGGTCTACACCGAGGCGCCGGTCGTCCTCGGCACCGACGGCGTCAGGAAGATGAGCAAGTCGATCGGCAACACCATCGAGGTCCTGGCCGAGCCGGACGCGATCCGGAAGCAGATCATGTCGATGGTTACCGACACGGAGCGAATCATGCGATCGGACCCGGGCCGGCCCGGGGTATGCAACGTCTGCCAGCTGCATCGCCACTTCGGCGACGACTACGAGGAGATCTGGGAGGGCGAGCGCACCGCTCGCACCGGCTGTGTCGATACCAAGAAGCTGCTNNGCCGAGCGGATCATCGCCCACTACGCGCCGGCCCGGGAAACCTACCGGGAGCTCATGGCCGACCCGGTTCGACTCCGCCGCATCCTCGACGAGGGCGCCGAGCGCATCCGGCCTATCGCGCAGGCGACCATGACAGAGGTTCGCGAACGCATGGGGCTGCGGTAGCAGCGGGGCGTAACATCACCTCGACCAGCCTGCGGTGAGGAGGGAGATGAGCGAGCAACCTGTCACGGCGCTGAGCGAGCTATCTCCGAACGAGCATCGCTGGCTGACCCTGCTGCTCATCATGGCGACGCTGGCCTTCACCTTCCTCGTCATCGACTACGTCGGAAAGTGGATCGCGTACTTCGAAGACGTGATCATGATCTTCTTCCTGGCGTGGCTCCTGGCGTTCATCCTCAGCCCGATCGCCAATGGTCTCGTCCACCTCTTCCCGCGTCTACCGCGGGCCATCGCCGTCGTGCTCGTTTACTCGCTGCTGATCGTCTTTATCGTCGGCGCGATCCTGCTGATCGCACAGCAGCTCTACTCCTCGATCAACAGCCTCGTCAGCATCATCAGTTCTGGCTCGCTGGACAGCCGACTACACGATCTCCTCGATCCCCTTCAGAGCCGGCTCAACTCGTTGGGCGGGAACCAGATCGATCTCTACAGCCAGGTGAAGCAGCTGCTGGACAACCTCAACAACGGCGCCGGTCAGCTGGCCAAACCGATCGGCGACGTCGCGGTCGCCAGTCTGGGCGTCTTCGGCAATCTGCTCTTCATCTTCTTCCTGTCCCTGTACATGGCGGTCGACAAGGAGCGGATCGTCCGCTTCCTCTTCAGAATCGTCCCGCCCGCATACGACGAAGAGGCCCGGCTGCTGGAGCACAGCATCTCGCGCTCATTCGGCGGCTTCCTGCGCGGCCAGGCGCTGATGGGCCTCCTGTACGCGGCGATCTCGATGGCCGCGAGCCTGCTGCTGGGACTCCCCTATATGCCGGTCACGGCCGTCTCGTCGGGGATCCTCCAGGCCATCCCGTTCTTTGGCCCGTTCATTTCGTGGACGCCGCCTGTGCTCGCAGCGGTCTTCTTCCAGCCGAGTGCGATCTTGCCTGTGCTGATCATCATGGTGATCGGCTGGTTCGTGCTGATGAACATCATCCAGCCCAGACTCATGTCCGAGGCGGTCGGCCTGCACCCGGTCGTTGTCCTGGGGTCAGTCATGATCGGGTCGAAGATCGCAGGCATCCCGGGTGCGATCTTCGGCATCCCGGTCGTCGCGGTGATCGCTTCGTTCTTCTTCTTCTACCTGGGCCGCAGCCGGGACATCGATTCGGTGGCGCTTCGGGCAGCGCGACGGTTGGAGGAGCGAGAGGGCCGGCCCGTCCGAGTTCCGCGGCTGCCCCAGGCCGGCCAGGACGAGGAAGTGGAAGGAGTTGCGGGCGCCGAGGGCCAGCCGAACCTCGAGCGGCGGCGCCGCACGCCACGGCCGGCCACTGCCGGGGAGATCGACCCGGTCGAGTAGCGGCCAAGGCGCCGCCGGACTACCAAAGCGCGCTTCCGGCCGCGATCGCCGCCCTTGCGCTCCTGCCCCGGGGCGCTCGCGCCCTTGACTCGATGCTGGCGACTACGGCCCGCCGCGGTCAGGACCTGGGGACCTTTATGAGCGCCGCGGCAATGCTCACGAACGCAGCCTGGGTCACGTTCGTTCCCGTCGCGGTGTAGCCAGCGGTCGTGCCGGGGTTCACGTAGATCGCGAAGCCGCCGCCCGAAAGAGTATCCAGGGAGCCTGTCAGGTCGCCGAACCTGGCCGATCCCACAACGGCATCGTGCTGCGAACAAGCGCTGGGACCGGACGTGCAGAACGCGCCTTCCTGGATGACGATGTTTGCGCCGCTCAGATTCTGGTATGTAGCCGTCACGGTGCCCGTCTTGCCGTACGTGCTATTTGCGGCGGAGAAGTACCAGGGGCCTGGCACGACGCCGCAGTAGACCGTAAACGGTACGTTGTTCGCCGTCGCCGACCAGAAGGCCGCGTTTTCAGGTTTGGACGCGCCCGAGCATCCGCCGGCTGCTCCGCTGGGGCCTGGCGACGCCGCGGCGGTGGGCGACGCCGCGGGGGTGGCCTTGGCCGCGGCCGGCGTCGCGGACGCCCCGGCTGGAGTGGCACTGGGCGCGGCGGTAGGCGCCGCGGTCGGCGGCGGCGTGATCACTATCAGGATTGGCGTCTGGTTGACGGTGGGCGCCGGCGTTGCGGTTGTGTAGACGTAGATGGCCGTAGGTGCCGCAGCAGAGCAGGCCGCCATGGCGAATACGAGACCAGCTGCCGCGGCCATCATCGCCGGGGCGCGCATGTGCCTGGTCGTCACGAGCACTCCTCGGTGGTTCACCACTGTCCCCCAGTCTCCCGGTAAGGCGCATACGCGGGAGCCGGCGCTCGACCGTGACGCCTATCTCGAATGTCGACCGGCGTCAGGCGGGCACGGCCGGCTGTGCGGTGAAGATGGAGACCTGCGCGGTCTCGGGGAGCATCACGCCCAGGATCTTCTGCAGGGAAAGAACGTGGACGCAGGAACCCCAGCTCTCGAAGAAGTGACAGGTGCACTGCCAGGCTTCGCCATCGAGTCGAACCGTGTGCGTGTCGTTGTCGCCCTTGAAAGTGACCGCGAGCTGTTGGAACGAAACCCGATCCAGCTCGTGGGCGTAGCGGTTCGCCTTCTCGACCTTCCCGATGAGAGAGCTGTGCATCGCCAATATCCCTCCGTCGCCCTGCATGCCCCGAAGAGTTCACTGCCCCGCCACGGGGTCGCGGCCGTGGGCAGCTAGGCCCTCACTGTACAGCTGCGAGCCAAGAGAGGCCGGGCCCGTTCCCATGGCAATCGTCGAGGCCGCTCGGACCTGTCGACGCCGCGCCCGGAGTCCGTCGCAGGACCTGGGGGGCGGCCTAGGCGCTCCTGACGATGGCCTCTCCGGCGGCCAGATTCGCGTCGACGGCGGCCGGCGATACCGCCTCCGTGTAGACCCGGACGAGAGGCTCCGTGCCGCTGAAACGGATCAGCAGCCATGACTCGTCGTCGGCGAAGAACTTGAAACCGTCATTAGTCGAGAGCGTTTGGGTTCGAACGACAGGCCGACCGTCGAGATCGTGCGGAGCCTTCTGCGGCAGCTCGACCAGGAGGCG
>PMNU01000142.1:3052-3435 GCA_003165675.1 Chloroflexota bacterium | reverse complement strand
ACTGGAACCTCGTGGACGGCCACGCCATAGCGCTCGCCCAGCCGCTCGGCCATGGACGTTTCGTTGACCGTCTTGACGACCGGCGCCCGCAGGCCTCGATGCTCAACCAGGTAGTACATGAGCAGGGCGTAGATCTGCAGCGTGGTTATGAACGTGCCGCGTTCGTCGGCGGCTCCGGCCCGATCCGCGTCGCCATCGAGGAGCAGGCCCAGGTCGTACCGGCCCTTCGCGATCGTGCGGAGGGCTTCATCGACGTTGGGCGGGATCGGCTCAGGGTTGATGCCGCCGAAGTACGGATTGCGCTCGGAATGCAGCTCCGTGACACGGATTCGACCCCCGGCCAGCAGCCGCGGGATCCACGTCGCCCCTGACCCGAAGAGCGG
>PMNU01000142.1:0-3033 GCA_003165675.1 Chloroflexota bacterium | reverse complement strand
ATGCGCGCCTCGATATCGGCCAGCATCTCCGGCCCGGCGGCGGCGCCGGTCGGCGACTTGACCTTGAACCCGTTGTCGGTCCAGGGGTTGTGACTGGCAGTGATGACGATGCCCGCCGCTGCCTTCCGCTGAACCACCTCGAATGAGGACATCTGCGTCGGCACGGCGTGGGCGGCGAATGCGATCGGGATGTCGTGGGCCAGGACGACCTCTGCGGCCGCTGCCGCGAAGTGCTCGCTGGCAAAGCGTCGGTCGTAGGCGAAGACGATTCCGCGGGCTCCCTCGCCGCGAGCGTCGACGTATTCGGCCACGGCCTGGGCGCAGCGCCGCACGTTGACGAATGTGTAGTCGTCGGCAATCTTCGCCCGCCAGCCGTCCGTGCCGAAGACGATCTTGGTGGCTGCCGGGGCGGCGATCTCGGCGCCGGCCGATCCGTCGCTGCCGGTCATGGCCCTGCTCGAAGCTGCCTGCGTGCCGCTCAAGGCTTCTCCTCATCGCTGGCCGCTCGCGCCAGGCTCAACCCGGCAACCTCCTCGGCGATCCTGCGCACATCCTGCGAGCGCTCGGCCGAGCAGACGAGCAACGCATCCGGGGTGTCGACGACGATTATGTCGCGCAGCCCGACGGTAACCACGAGACGGGCATCGGCGATCACGAGGCTGTCGGCGGAACCGACGTCCCGACGATTGCCGAAACCGACGGTGCCGCCGCTCACCGGACCTCCGCCCTGGTCCCGCCAGGCATCCCGCAGTGCCGCCCAGCTGCCCAGGTCGCTCCAGCCTACGTTCATCGGGACGACGGCGACGGCGCCTTCGAGCGAAGCCGGCTCCATGACCGCATAGTCGATCGAGGTCGCGCGGATCGACGGGTAGNNGCCACGGGTCCAGGCGAAGATGCTCGCGTTCCAGCTGGCCAGGCCGGTCGCGATCATCTCCGCGGCTCGCTCGGCCGACGGCTTCTCCACAAACCGATCCACGGCGAATGTCGGGCGGCCGGCCACTTCCCGGGCCGGCGGTCGCGCCAGCACGTATCCGTAGCCCGTCTCGGGCCGATCCGGCGTCACGCCGAGGGTAACCAGCCAGCCGCCCCGGGCAACCTCGGCGGCCGTGGTCAGCGTGGCCCGGAAGCCCGCCTCGTCGGCAATGTGGGCGTCGGCCGCCAGNNGTGTTGCGGCCGATCGGCTCTCCGATGAGATTCGCCGCCGGGATCGCCGGCAGCTGCTCAGCGGCGAGTCGCATGTGGCGCCGTTCGGCGACGACGTACACGTCCTCGGGCAAGATCAGAGGTGCCAGCCGGGCCACCGTCCGCTGGATGAGAGTCTCATCGCCGAGCAGCTTGAGAAACGGCTTGGGGCATTCCGGCCGGCTCAACGGCCAGAGCCGCGTGCCGCCTCCGCCGGCAAGTACGACGGCGTACACGAGCGCCTAGCGTCCGGCCGCTTCCGGCATGGCGACGCCGCACTCGTCGGCAAGTGCCGCAGCCTTGTTGGTCCGCTCCCACGGGAAGTCGTGGTCGGTCCGGCCGAAATGACCGTACGCGGCAGTGGGCTGGTAGATCGGCCGGCGCAGGTCGAGGGCCTCGATGATCCGCGACGGGCGCAGGTCGAAATGCTTCGCGATGGCGGCCATGAGCTTCTCGTCCGAGACCTTCTCGGTGCCGTAGGTCTCGATCGAAACGGAAACCGGGTGGGCCACGCCGATGGTGTAGGCGATCTCGATCTCAAAGCGGTCGGCGAGCCCGGCGGCAACCACGTTCTTCGCGACCCACCGAGCGGCGTAGCTGGCGGATCGGTCGACCTTCGTCGGGTCCTTGCCGGNNACGATGGGCAGGATCACCGATTCGATGATGTCCGAGCGGAGCTTGTCCATCGACGCGTCGGGGTCGTGCTGGGCGGCCACGACGACGTTCGTGACCCGCTTGGGGACACCGTGGTCGTACTCCACCGTGACCTGGGTCTTGCCGTCGGGCCGCAGGTACGGCAGCTGGCCGCTCTTGCGAACTTCCGCCAGGCGGCGTGCCAGGCGGTGGGCCAGGGCGATCGGCAGAGGCATCAACTCGGGCGTCTCGCGGCAGGCGAAGCCGATCATCATGCCCTGGTCGCCGGCGCCAAGCTCGTGCCTGGCCGCCGGTGACTTGCCGTTACCGCGCGTCTCCATCGCGTCGTCCACGCCCTGGGCGATGTCGGGCGACTGCTCCTTGACGGAGACGAGCGTGCCGCAGGTCAGATAGTCGAACCCGCAGTCGGCGTTCGTGTAGCCGATCTCCTTGACCGTATCGCGGACGACCGACTGGAAGTCCACGTACGTCGACGTGGTGATCTCACCGAGGACGACCACCAGGCCGGTCGTGGTTGCGGTCTCACAGGCGACTCGGGCGTTGGGGTCCTCGGCNNGAGATCTGGTCGCACATCTTGTCGGGGTGACCCTCGGTCACCGACTCGGACGTGAACAGGTACTGCGGGTCGTCAAGAATGCTGGTCATGGTTCTCCCGTGGCGCTCATTCGGCGCCGGTTCGGCTCGGTTCTCAACTCCGGCCCGAAGCGTAGCATGAGCCAGGTCCGGGCTGGCGGTCACGGCCCGATAGCCGCGGACGAGAGCCCTCTGGATCGCCCAACCCCGACCTCGCGCTGCTTCTGAACATGGTTCTCCAGGCGAACCGCTCGCTGTTCGGACCGCCGCCTGCCGAGGGGCTGGACCCGGTTCCGCCTGCCGAAGTGAGCGATCAGGTGCCGTGCTGCCAGGAGGCCAGGTACTCCGCCTGCTCGGGCGTGAGCGGGTCGAGGACGATGCCGATGGCCGCGAGCTTGAGTCGGGCCACCTCNNGTTGACGAGCCGGCCCTCGGCGAGGACATGGACCCGGCGATCGCCGACCGTGTACTCGACGACGTTCTCTCGAACTTCGCGGACTCGGCCGCCGGCCAGCTTCGCCAGCGCGGGCAGATCGATCTCGACGTCGAAATGGCCGGAGTTGGCCATGATCGCGCCGTCGCGCATGAGCTTGAAGTGCTCGGCCCGGATGACGTGGATGTCGCC
>PMNU01000120.1:7798-8091 GCA_003165675.1 Chloroflexota bacterium | reverse complement strand
CGCAGCGACACCGTCACGCACCCCACGCCGGCCATGCGCAAGGCGATGTACGAGGCTGAGCTCGGTGACGATGTCTTCGGCGACGACCCCACCGTCAACGCCCTCCAGGAGCGCGCCGCCGACCTGCTCGGCAAGGAGGCGGCCCTCTTCGTTGCCAGCGGCTCCATGGCAAATCTCGTCTCCCAGCTGGGCCACCTCGGCCGCGGCCAGGAGACCATCGCCGGGGCGGGCACTCACATGGTCGACGACGAGCAGGCCGGCCACGCCGTAGTCGTCGGGACGTCGATCAGGCA
>PMNU01000120.1:0-7764 GCA_003165675.1 Chloroflexota bacterium | reverse complement strand
CTCCACGTCGACGGGGCGCGCTTCTTCAACGCATCGGTTGCTCTCGGCCTGACGCCGCGGCAGCTGGCCGAGCCGGCCGACTCGGTGGCGTTCTGCCTCTCGAAGGGGCTCGCCTGCCCCGTTGGCTCGCTCGTCGTCGGATCGAAGGAATTCATCCACCGAGCGTGGCGCGGGCGAAAGCTCGTCGGCGGCGGCATGCGCCAGGTCGGCGTGCTTGCCGCGGCCGGGCTGGTAGCCCTGGGCAACGGTCCGGACGGCATGATCGACAGGCTCGCCGAGGACCACGCCAATGCCCGCCTGCTCGCCGAAGGGCTCGCTTCGATGGACGCCATCGAATCGCCCGGCGGTCTGGCTCAACCGGCACCCGGGCCTTTGGACCCGGCCCGGGCCACCACCGACTTCGTGATCTTCCGCGTCCGACGCGACCGGGTCGCCTTCCTCGACGCGCTGCGGTCTCGCGGCGTGCTGATGGTCGAGTACGCGCATGGCACGATCAGGGCCGTGACCCACTACGGCGTCACGGCTGCCGACATCGAGCGCGTCCTCGCGGCCTGCGCCGACACCCTCCGCGAAACCGCGGCCACTCCGGCCGCTCCGGCCACTCCGGTTACTTCAGCCTCGCCTGCCCCCGCCGCAGCACCTCAAACCCAGGAGCGATAGATGGCCGAGCTCGTTCTCCCCCGACCCGCCTCGCAGCCCACCGCGGGCCCACTCGACAACACATTCTGGGATGTGGTCGAAGCCCACTTCCGCCGGTTGATGGCGACTCACCCGATCTACGCCACGTACCTCGGAATCCACGATGGCGACGGCCTCCTCGACGACGCCACCCGCGACGCCGTCTTGCAGGAGATCGCCAACGCGAAGGCTTTCGCGGTCGAGGTGGAGACAATCGACCCGGCGGGGCTGTCCGAGAGCGTCCGTCTGGAACGCGAGCTGGCTCTTCACAACGTCCGCCGCGAGCTGTTCGATCTCGACGTCCACCGCGTCTGGGAGCGCCGCTCGACGGCCATGGACCAGGTCGGCGACGCGCTGTTCAGTGTCTTCGCCCGCGACTACGCTCCACTGGCCGAACGACTCGTCTCGCTGACCTCCCGCATGGAGGCCATTCCCGCAGCCCTGGAGCAGCACAAGACACGCGCCACGGCGCCCCAGGTGAGGCTCTGGCAGGAGCTCGAAATCGATGCGGGCGGGCAGATGCCGTTCCTATTCGACGAGATCAAGGCCGCCGGAGCCGGCGTGCTGGACGAGCGCGCTCAGGCCCGCCTGGACAAGGCGGTCGCGACGGCCAGCGCGGCGGTCGTCGCCTACATCGACACGCTCAAGCGCTCCATGGGCTCGACCGTCGAGAGCTGGGCCCTCGGCTCGGAGGCCTACGACCAGCTCGTCGGGCTGCGGGCGTTCGACGGCCTGGACGCCTCCCAGATCCTCGAAATCGGCGACAAGCAGCTGGCCCTGAACAAGGCTGCCCGCGTGGAGGACGCGCGCCGGATCGACCCCACCGTCGAGGAGGCGGTCGTGGTCGACCGCGTCAAGTCGAACCACCCGGCGACGTTCAAGGAAGCTCTCGCCGCTTACAAGGACGCCATGAACCGGGCCCGGGCCCACATCGTCGAACGCGGCATCGCCACGATGCCCCCCGGTGAGCATATCGCCGTCATGCCCACCCCCGAGTACCTGCGCACCGTCATCCCGTTCGCGGCCTACTTCGAGCCGCCCAAGTTCGACGCTCACCCGTCAGGCATCTACATCGTCACGCCTTCGGTCGGAGACGACCCGAATTCGATGCGCGAGCACTACTACGCGTCGATCAGCAACACCAGCGTCCACGAGGCCTACCCGGGCCACCACCTGCAGCTGTCGGCCGCGATCCGCCACCCGTCCCTGGTCAGACTGCTGACCGACGCCCCGGAGTTCGTCGAGGGGTGGGGCATGTACAGCGAGCAGATGATGCGCGAGCAGGGCTTCGACGACGGGCCGGAGTTCCTCCTGGCGATGCATACCGACGCGATCTGGCGAGCCTGCCGGATCATCCTCGACGTGCGCATGCATCGAGGCGAGATGTCGGTCGACGAGGCCACCGCGTTCCTCGTCGAGCACACCGGCTTCGAGCACGCCAACGCCCAGGCTGAGGTCTTCCGCTACACGTACACGCCGACGTACCAGCTCAGCTATCTGCTCGGAAAGGTCCTGCTCCTCCAGTTGCGGGCCGACGAGCAGCGGCGTCTGGGCGATCGCTTCAAGCTAAGGGACTTCCACGACACGCTGATGGGCAACGGCTCGCTGCCGATCAGCTTCCACCGGCGTCTTCTGGCGGCCCAGGCCGCGAACGATGCGGCCGGAGGCGGCGCCGCCCGTGGTGCCGGCGGCTCCAACGAGTAGCGGCCGATCGTGCTCCTGATCCCTTCCATCGACGTGGCCAACGGCCGCTCACGCATCGTCGACTGGCCGGGAGCCGCCGCCGGCGTCGGCTCCCCCACCGATCGGCCGGAACGGATCGCCGAGCGGTTCGTGGCGGCGGGCGCGCAGATGATCCACATCGTCGACATGGACGGAGCCGCGGGCCGCCCGGCCAATCTCGACGCCTTTGGCCGCGTGGCGTCGCGAGTGGCAGTGCCACTCCAGGTCGCCGGGGGCATGGAGGGGGCCGACAACATCCGTCTCGCGTTTGCTGCCGGAGCCACTCGTGTCGTCGTTTCGATGGCAGTCGCAGACCGGCCCGAGCTGCTCCACGAATGCCTCGACGTGGCTGGAGACTGGCTGGCTGTCGGGTTGGACCAACGCTCGGAGCGCATTGCCGCGTATCCTTGGCATCGACCCGCTCCACCGAGCCTGGTTGACCTGGCCGGAGAGCTTGCGGACCATGGCGTCCGACGGCTCGTTCTGTCACATGGCGGTGCGGCTCCGGACCTTGGGTTCCTGGCCGGGCTGGTTCGATCGATTCGAGCCCAGCTGTTCGTGGCGGGCGGGTCCACAGACACAGGTACCATCAAGAGCCTGCGAGACGCCGGGATCGCAGGCATCATCCTCGGAGAACCGCTCCTGACCGGAGCAATTGACTTCGCCACAGCCCTGGAGGCCGCCGCATGATCCTCGCGCCCATCAAGTCACCCGCGCGCCAGCTCGCGGCCGTCGGCCTGATCGCGCTGCTGTTCACCGGCTGCGTGGCCGTCCCCACCGTCACGCCGACACCGTCGCCGTCGCCCCTGCCGACCGTCCCACCGACGACACCGCCGTATAGCCTGGCCCCGTCGCCAAACGGCTGCCCCACCTCCGCGCCCGCGCCCCTGACGGGCACGTCAACGGTGACGGTGACCACCAACTTCGGCGACATCGTGATCAAGGTGGACNNTTCCACCGCGTGGTGCCCGGCTTCATCATCCAGGGCGGCGACGGCCAGTACGCGCGCCTGCCCAACATCCAGTTCAGCTTGATGGGCCAGGGCGGCCCCGGGTGGACCGTCAAGGACGACAAGGTCACGACGACCTACAAGCGCGGAACCGTCGCCATGGCCCGCACCGGCAGCGCCGACTCGGGTAGCACGCAGTTCTTCATCGTCCTGGACGACTCCGCCCAGACGACATTGGGTGCCAGCACGGCCAACAACTACGCCATCTTCGGCAATGTGACCGCCGGCATGGCTGTCGTGGACAGGATCGCGGCCGTACCGCTCGGAGGCGAGCCCGGTGTGGGCGGGGGCGGACCCTCTATGCCGCTCCAGCCCGTGGTGATCACCAGCACGCTCGTCGCCACGCCATAGCTTGAATCCGTCCGAAGGTCGCGGGTCCGGCGGCGCAGGGTCAAGTGCAGGCTGACCGGCGAGATTCCAATGAGGAGACACGCATGACCAAGGCGACGATCGACACCGACAAGGGCGCCATCGAGATCGAGCTGAGCACCAAGGGCGCACCGAAGGCAACCGCCAACTTCATCGAACTTGCCGGCAAGGGTTTCTACGACGGCGTGGTCTTCCATCGCCTTGTGCCCGGCTTCGTAATCCAGGGCGGGGACGGCGAGCACGGCCACGTCGACAGGCTCGACCGCGGTCGGCTGGGAACGGGTGGACCCGGCTACAAGTTCGCAGACGAGCCTTTCGAGGGCGACTACGTCCGGGGCGCCGTGGCCATGGCCAACGCCGGCCCCAATACCAACGGCAGCCAGTTCTTCATCTGCCTGGCCGACCTGTCGGGTGGACGGCTGCCCAAGAAGTACACCCTCTTCGGCCACGTGACCGCGGGCATGGACGTGGTGGATGCCATCGCCGCGTCCAAGCGCGACGGCCGAGACCAGCCAAACGAGCCCACGGCCATGCGTTCGGTCAAGATCGCCGAGTAGCCGGCGGCCCGCGCCCTGCGTCCGTCCAGGGCCATCCAGACGGGTGCTGGACGCCGATCTGTCAAGCCAGTCGTGACGACTTTCGCGGTCCGTTGCGACGGGCGCAACAGAGCTTAACCCAAGCCTCACAAAGTTGCGGGATTTTAACCCGGGAGCCCGCCAAAACCCTTGGAATGAAGGCAGAACGGGCGTTAGACTTTAGAAGCTGCCAGTCAGCCTGCTGCCCCAGTTGCAAGGTCATGGGTAGGTCGGGTNNTTGTAGCGTGGCAGAAGACGGTTCGTTTCTGACGGATCGACCCTTCACCGGGACAGCAACGAAGCGGCTCCTTCGGGAGCCGCTTCGATCTGTCTGGCGGGATTCGGTGGCCCCGGACCCTTGATTCGACCGCGTCAACCGCGGGTCCGAGTTCTACCGTCCTATCGGCCCGTGGCCCACGAGCGGCAGGAGATGCGCATCGATGTCCGCGTCGTCGGGACCGCAATCGACCCTGGCCAGAAGCCAGGACTCAAGGTGGTCGACGTGCGCCCCAGGTTCCAACCTGGTCAGGGGCCCGAGTGTCTCGACTTCCAGCATGTCGGGGTCGGTGAATGTTTCGGTGTTGCAGCCCATGTCGGGGTAACTGGCGCCGGGCTCGTACGCATAACGTTTGATGAAGGCATCTCCCCCGAGCAGGTACGCCGCCCAGCCCTTGCTGTTGAGCATGCCGACCTTCTGCTTGGTGGTCGCCGCGGGGTCCTGGCGGAGTTGGATGTAGCGGCGGCCCCAGGTCCAGCGCGGATCGCTCATGTCGGTGAAGTGCCACAGTACGAGCGGTCGAGCGGGGACGAGAACGTCGGGATGCGGCTTGAAGTCCTCCTGGGGGTAGATGGCTCGGCCGCCCTGAGCCATGACCGACAGCGCCCAGACCGCGAGCTCGATGGCCCACGGATTCCGATTGACGATCCGGTGGGTGACCTCCACACGCGGCGCCGTCGGTGACAGCGTCAGGCGAGTCTCCTTCTCGAGCCCATTCGCATCGTCCGCATTGCGGAGTGTCAACGTGGTGCCGTCCCAGGCATGCTCCACCGGCTCGTTGTCGGGGCCGTAGGTGCGCGGGAATATCTCGGGCGCGTGCCAGAGCCGATGCCCGCCGTAGCTGTGCCACTCCGGGTCGCCGGTCCGGCCCAGCGTCTCCGGGAAGTTGTGGAACAGATTCTGCCCGCCGACGAAGCCGAACCGGACGATCCGGGGGCCGACGTCGGTCGTGACGACCAGCTCGACCTCACCATTGGAGAGGCGGATGCAGTTCGGCCAGCCGCCGAATTCCACGCTCTCCATCATTGCGCGGCTCCGCCGATCGCCGCTCCGACTCCCGAGGCCGGCTGCGCCGCGATGGGCATCTCCCCGATCGCCTCCCGCAGGATGTCGGCTTCGGTCGCTTCTCCACGCGCGAATTCGCGACAGATCGCGCCCCGACGCATGACGATTATCCGGTGGCTCATCTCCAGGGCCTCCGTGTAGTCGGACGTCAGCATCAGGATCCCCACGCCGCGCTCCAGCAGCTCCTCCATGATGGCGTAGATCTCGCGCTTGCCGTTGATATCAATGCCGCGGGTGGGCTCATCGAACACCATGATCTGACATTGAGCGCCCAGCCACTTGGCCACGACCACCTTCTGCTGGTTCCCGCCCGAGAGCTGCATGGCGAAGGTTTCCGCATCGGGCGCCTTGATCGCAAGCCGGGTCATGATGTCGGAGACTTCCTTGTCGAGCCGGCGCTGGTCCACGATGCCGAACCTGCTGATTCGGTACAGGCTGGGGTATGCGAAGTTGTCACGTATGGAGTGGTCCTGAATCAGGCCAAGACCCTTGCGATCCTCCGGCAGATATGCGATCCCCTCGCGGATACCATCCTTCGGAGAGCGGAGGCGCACCGCCTTCTCGTGGACGTAGATGTTACCGCTGTCGAAGCGATCCACCCCGGCGATAGCCCGACCGAGTTCGGTCTTCCCTGCCCCCATGAGACCCGTGACGCCAACGATCTCGCCCTTCTTGACTGTGAGACTGACGCCATTGAGGATCCGTCCACGGATGAGATTCTCCACCCTCAACGCGTTCTCTCCTGACGGTGTTCGGAGATCCGGATACTGCTTCTTGATCTCTCCACCGATCATCAGCTCGATCATCTTGTCGAACGCCAGGTCCTTGATTTCGTACGTGCCGACGTTCGCTCCGTCCCTCAGGATAGTTACACGATCGCCGATCTCGGCTACCTCGGCGTACCGATGCGAGATGTATACGAAGGCAACGCCCTGTTCCTGCTTGAGTTGACGGATGACCTGGAACAGGTCCTTGCGGGAGCGGTCCTCCAGCACGTCTGTCGGTTCATCCAGGACAATGACCTTTGCCTTGGTCGTGAGCGCGCGCGCGATCTCCACCATCTTCTGTTCGGTCACGCTCAATCTCGAAACCTGCTCGGTGGGATCGAGGTCGATGTGGAATCTCTTGAGGTACTCGGTCGCCCGCGAGTAGAGCAGTCTCTCGTTTACGACCCCAGTACGCCGCATCGGTTCCATTCCCAGGAACATGTTGCGTGCGATGTCCAGGTTCTTGGCCAGGCTCAACTCCTGGTAGATGAAGCGCAGGCCTTGGTCCAGGGCATCCTGGGGCGTGTTGATCGAGACCGGCGCACCGTCCACTAGGATCTGCCCTGAATCGGTCTTGTATGCGCCGCTCAGGACCTTTATGAGCGTGCTCTTGCCGGCTCCATTCTCGCCGAGAAGTACGTGGACCTCGCCCGGGCGAAGCTGGAAATTGACACTGTTAAGTGCCAGCACGCCGGGGAATGCCTTGACGATATCCCGCATCTCAACGACAAAGTCAGTGGAGTCCGGCGTGCTCAGCATGTGGCCCTCCTGCTCGGGTGACCCGCGAGGCCCGGAAGGGAAGGGCCTCGCGGGTCGGACCCGAAAAGCAAACGGCTAGAACTCTAGGAGTTGGAGACGCTATGTGCCCGTCGGCCTACTGGAAGCTGGCCGCGTTCGCCTTGGTAATCAGGACCGGCGGGATGAGGACGGTCTGCGGAACAGTGCCGCCCTGAAGGATGGTGATCGCGTCGTCGACGATGGTCTTGCCCATCGTGACATTGTCCTGATGGATGCTGGCGGCTTCGGTGCCGTTCAGGATCGCCGTGAGCTCGGCGGCGGAGCCGTCGAAGCCATATACCTTCACCGTGGCGGTCTTGCCCTTGTCCGAAACTTCCTTGGCCACGGCGGCTGCGCCGTCAGAGTGGGGAACGAAGATGGCGGAGAGGTCCGGCGTCGAGGCGATCGTGGCATCGGAAAGGCTGACGTCCGTGGCGGAGTCCCAGTTGCCGTACTGGCCGTCGTCCTTGAGGCCGCACGCCGTGATGGTCTCCTCAACGCCCTTCTTGCGCGCGTCGCCGCTCT
>PMNU01000114.1 GCA_003165675.1 Chloroflexota bacterium | reverse complement strand
GCGCCCATCGATGTAGGGGATGCCGGACGTGTCCACCGTCGGCTCCATAGCCGCTCGAACCGGGCTGGTCATGGACCCCTCCTCTCTACCCGCAGGCGAGACAGGTCGGCCTCGCCCGTGGCCCGGCGGTCGCGGCGGCCGGAGTGGCCCGTGCCTCGAGCCTTCGCGCGCGAGGATTGTCCTACCAGCGTCGAGTCGGATGCCCTGCCCACTCGCCCGCGGTCGAGTCTAGATGACCGCTATCGGGCGTTCGATCGAAACGTCGGATCGTAGCTGGCGATCGATCAGGACATGAACGAAGTAGACGCACTCGGTTCCGGCCACGAGGCCGAGACCTCCACTTCCTGCCCGACGGGCGCCGGGAGAATCGAGTTCACATTTATCGTCGTATTCCCGACTGGGACAGCCGCCACGAGACCAAGACCGCCCTGTTCGCCGATGCCGGCGCGGGCTAGGTCCGGGTTCTGAGCCAGAGGCAGGTCGGTAGCCAGCCAGTGATCTGAGGCTCCCGCAATGTCCCATCGAACCTCGACCGCCCAGGCGATGATCGACACACCCAGATGGATGGCCGGCGGTCGTTGCGGCGGCGCTGGGGTCTCGAAGGGCGCCTCCCAGGTAGCGCCTGGTTGGAGCCTGGTCGGGATCGACCAACCCGGGAGAGATTCCTCGTCGAAGAGAGTCCCCTCAATCCAGACGCCGTTTCTTCTGGTCCGCTCGTCCAGCCGCAGGCCAACGGGACGGAGGCTCGCGCTTCGGGCGTTGACTTCCCGAGGGCGGCGGAGAGGGCGGAGGGCCGCGAAGCGTCTGCCTCCCTGGCGAAGAGTGACCCGCGCAGTCTCCTCCTCGGCTTTCTCCATCTCCTTACGCGGGTGCCTTTGCGTCACTTGGACGGGCGGGCCGCAAGCTACGGCTGGTATAGCTCGGCCGATGCAAACGCCGCCGTCGCCAATGCGCCCTTGTCACCGCCGGCGATGAGGACGCGGCCGTCGGAGAGCAACGTGGCGGTGCCGCTCTCGCGAGCGGTCGTCATCGAGCCGGCCGGGCTGAACTTCCCGGTCGCGGGGTCGTACAGCTCGGCCGCGGCAAGGAGTTTCATGTTGTCATCAAGTCCTCCGGCGATCAGGACGCGCCCGTTGGAGAGCAGCGTGGCCGTGTGCGAAGTGCGAGTGGTCGCCATCGAGCCGGTCGGGCTGAACGCGCCGGTCTTTGGATCGTACAGTTCGGCCGAGGCGAGCGTCTTAAGGGCGTTGCCCATGCCTCCGGCGATCAGGACGCGGCCGTCGGGCAGCAACGTCGCCGTGTGGTCCTCGCGGGCTGTCCTCATAAAGCCGGTCGGGCTGAACTTGCCGGACGCGGGGTCGTACAGCTCGGCCGAGTCAAGTGATTCAAGGTCGGTGTCACCGCCGGCGATCAGGACGCGCCCGTCGGGCAGGAGCGTGGCCGTGTCCCAACTGAGAGCGTCCGTCATCGAGCCGGTCGGGCTGAACTTCCCGGTCGCGGGGTCGTACAGCTCGGCCGAGGCGAGCTCGGTCCAACCGTTTGCTTTGCCTCCGGCGATCAGGACACGGCCGTTGGGCAGGAGAGTGGCGGTGGGCAGCTGGCGAGCGGTCGCCATCGAGCCGGTGGGGCTGAACGTGCCGGTGGCGGGGTCGTACAGCTCGGCCGAGGCGAGGCTATCCCCGCTGCCGTCTTCGCCCCCAGCAATGAGCACGCGGCCATCGGGCAGTAACGTCGCCGTGTGGTCCTCGCGGGCGGTCGTCATCGAGCCTGTCGGACTGAATTTCCCGGTTGAGGGGTCGTACAACTCAGCCGAGGCGAAAATGGCCGAGCCGTCGTCGCCTCCGGCGATGAGGACTCGCCCGTCGGCGAGAAGCGTCGCGGTGTGGACGACGCGAGCGTCTGCCATCGATCCTGTGGCGCTGAACCCGGTTAGCCCATGGGCGAGCGTGGCAGTGGGCGCGGCGGCGGTCTCGCCCGGTTGCGTAGTGGTCGCGGGCGCGGCGGCGGTCTCGCCGGGTTGCGTGGCAGCGCTGGGCGCTGCAGGTTGTCCGCTGACGAGGGGTGCGACGACCGGCCATTTGGAGCCCCCGCCGCACCCGGCCAGGGCAGAGACGGCGAGGAGACCGGCCAGCGAGAGGCAAGTCGCCCGATAGGACGGCCTGCGGCACAGCCATGCGGAACCGATGACGCGCCAGACGAAGGATCGAGTTGTTCGAGAGCGTGTCGCCATCTCTCGGCTCCCTCTGCCGGTACGGTGTGCGCGTCGAGGACTCCAGACCGAATGCTCCGACCTGGCGCAGAGTCCGTCAAGCCGGATTCACTTCAAAGTCCGCGGACTAAGTGCGCCTCGGAAATAGGTCCAGGCGCGGAGGAGCCCGGCCCAGCCGAGTCGACGGTGTCGTCACCTTGGGCAGACCCGTGACCTGCGCCCGCGCTTGGCATTAGCCCGGGCAGAGGGGCGCAGGCATTGCTGCTCGCTGTGTGCGGGAAGCCCGGTGAGGGCGAACGGGGCCGCGGCCGGGTCGAGGTGGTCGAGATGAGATATGACCCGGTGGCTGAATATGGTCTCTCGCGGCCGACAGCGGAGCCTGGAACGGGCATCTGAGCGCGTCTCACAGTTCGGGCGGCCAGTTGCGTCGATAGAGGTCAGGCGGTGCCCACCGCTCGGGAACCGGCGTCGACTAATCTCGATCCGCCGCCGTGGCCCTTTCGGCCGACTCATCGACTGTGCCCTTTGGTCGCAAGCCAAGCGCCCCGAGGGCTTCGGCCGCAGCACTCCGCACGTTCGAGTCGCTGTCTTTGAACGCGACCTTGAGGGGCTCGGCCGCGCGCGGGTCACCGATCCGGCCCAGAGCTTCGGCGGCAGCTCGACGGACACTCCAGCTCGCGTCAATGAGGCACGCGACGAGTGGGTCCAGGGCGCGCGAGTCACCGATCCGGCCTAGAGAGTCGGCCGCAGCCTTGCGGATTTCAACCGCCCGGCTTCCCAGTGCGCCTATTAGTGGCTCGACCGAGCCTGGGGCACCGATCTTCCCGAGAGCTTCTGTGGCTGCCAGACGCACGCTCGCATGGTCGTCTCCAAGCGCGGCGATCAGGGGCTCGACAGCGTCCGTACCGCCCATCGCACCGAGGGCCAGGGCAGCGTCCCTGCGCACGCGCCAAGGCACCGGGTATTCCAGGGCATCGATCAGCCCGGAGACATCTCCCTTGGCAATGAGCTTATCGACGTTAGGCGGTCCGAACAGGGGCACAGTCAATCCTCCGGCGTTCAAGTTTGACACGGACCGGATGTGCCTGGAGCGGGACACGCGGCGGAGCCCTCGGGTCGGCAGCTGCCAGCTCAACTTCTGCCGCGAGAGACGCCTCGTCTCCTGACGCTATGACTGCGTCGTGCCGTCAGCCTGGAGCCACGCCATCCCACCTGACCTCCCCATCCATTGGCCGGAGGACGCTCCGTCTGCGGGCAGTGTTCTACTTCGACTTCTCGATTTCCCTTTCGACTTCCTTTGCCCCCAGTGCATATAGCTTCTCTTCGTCTGGCGCCAGCTGGTAGAGCAGTCGCAGGAACTGTCCCGCGTGACGGAGTTCTTCACCAGCGATGTCCATCAGCACCGCGATGGCCAGCTTGTCGTCCGTTGATTCGGCCAGCTGCACATACAGCTGATTCGCTTCGTACTCCGAAG
>PMNU01000162.1:3052-3241 GCA_003165675.1 Chloroflexota bacterium | reverse complement strand
AGCCGTACGGGTGAACCTTGTGTCCCATCTAGGCCTCCCGATCTTCGACGACGATGGTGATATGGGTCATGGGCTTGTGGATCGGGAAGGCCCGACCCTGAGCCCGCGGCTGCCAGCGCTTGTGGATGCCGGGGCCCATGTTGGCCTGGGCGTCCACCACGACCAGATCCTCGGCGGACAGGTTGTGGT
>PMNU01000162.1:0-3012 GCA_003165675.1 Chloroflexota bacterium | reverse complement strand
TGTGCTTCCCATGCCCGCGGAACGTGCGGGTCGGGGAGAACTCGCCGAGACGGTGGCCGACCATGTTCTCGGTCACGTAGACCGGGATGTGCTTCTTGCCGTTGTAGACGGCAACGGTGTGCCCGATGAAATCCGGGAAGATGACTGACGCCCGAGACCAGGTCTTGACGACCTTTTTCTCGTTGCGCTTGTTCATCGTCTGGACGCGGCCGAGGAGCCGCGACTCGACGAACGGTCCCTTCTTGACCGAACGCGACATGCCTCTCTCTCCTTGGCCCTATGCCTTGCGATGCCGCGAGCGGACGATCAGTCTGCTCGAGGCTTTCTTGCCGAGCCGGGTGCGGTAGCCCATGGCGGGCTTGCCCCACGGCGTCTTGGGTGGCATTCCGGTGGGCGACTTGCCCTCCCCACCGCCGTGCGGGTGGTCTCTTGGGTTCATGACGACGCCGCGGACTTCAGGCCGCTGGCCCATGTGTCGAGCTCGCCCGGCCTTGCCCAGGCTCTGGTTCTCGTGCTCGAGATTGGAAACCTGGCCGATGGTGGCCATGCAGCGGAGCGGGATGCGGCGAACCTCGCCCGAGGGAAGTCGGACGGCGGCGTAGTCGCCCTCTTTGGCGAGGAGCTGAGCCGAGACGCCCGCGGATCGGACGATCTGGCCGCCCTTGCCCGGAACGAGCTCGATGTTGTGGATCGTGGTGCCGAGCGGGATGTTGGCCAGCGGCAGGGCGTTGCCAACTCGGGCCTCAACCTCGACGCCGGCGACGACGACGTCGCCGACCTTCAGGCCATTGGGCAGGAGCATGTAGCGCTTCTCGCCGTCGGCGTAGTGGAGCAGGCCGATGCGAGCCGATCGATTCGGGTCGTATTCGATCGTCGCCAGCTTGGCCGGCACCCCGAACTTGTCCCGTTTGAAATCGATGATGCGATAGTGCTGCTTCTCGCCGCCACCGCGATGGCGAACGGTGAGCCGGCCCTGATTGTTGCGGCCGGAGCCGCGCTTCTGCGCCTCCAGGAGCGGCTTGTAGGGTTCCTTGGTAGTGACCTCCTCGAACGTGGACCGGGTCATGAACCGGCGGCCCGCCGAGGTTGGCTTATAGCTTCGCAGCGGCATATCAGACGGCCTCGAAGAACTCGATCTTCTGGCCGGGGGCCAGTGTCACGATCGCCTTGCGCCAGGGGGTCGTCCGGCCGGCAATTCGGCTCCGACGCGTCCCGCCGCGCTTCTCCTTTGACTTGGTCGTGAGGACGTTCACTGCGGCGACCTTCACTTTGAAGATCTCCTCGATGGCGGCCTCGATCTGAATCTTGCTGACGTCGTCGCGAACCGCGAACGTGTACTTGCCACGCTGCGACTCGTCCATCGACTTCTCGCTGATGACGGGACGGAGGATGATCTCGTGGGCGGAGAGGCTCACGCGTACACCTCTTCCATCTTGCTGAGCGCCGGCTGCTCGATCAGGACCGTGTCCGCGTTGAGCAGGGCGACGACGTTGAGCGAGTCGGCGCGAATGACCTCGACGCGCGGCAGGTTCCGGGCGGAGAGGATGAGCGCCTCGTCCGTGGCCGTTGCCACGATCAGGACGCGACCGTCGGACCGACCGAGAGCATCGAGGACGCCGACCAGGTCGCGCGTCTTCGGCTCCTCGAGACCGAACTCGTCGAGGACGCGGATCGCGTCGTCGTCGAGCTTCGCCGTGAGCGCTCCGCACAGGGCGAGGCGCTTCATCTGGCGCGGCAGACGCTGTGCATAGCTGCGCGGGTGCGGCCCGAAGACCACGCCGCCGCCTCGGAATTGCGGGGACCGCGTGGAGCCCTGGCGCGCCCGACCGGTCCCCTTCTGGCGATACGGCTTCCTACCGCCGCCGGAGACCTCGCCACGCTTCTTGGTGTCGTGGGTCCCGAGGTGGCGGCCGGCCAGCTGGGCGGTCACCACCTGGTGGAGCACGGCCGTGTTGATCGGCGCCGCGAAGAGCTCTTCAGAGAGCTCCACCTCGCCGATCTCCTCGCCCGTCCTCGAGTACAGGGTCGTCTTGGGCATCGCTAGGCCTTCTTCACGAGGATCAGCCCGTGCGGGGAGCCGGGAACGGAACCCTTGACGAGCAACAGGTTGCGCTCGGCGTCCGCTCGGACGACCCGCAGCTTCTTGACGGTGGCGCGGGCGTCGCCCATGTGGCCGGCCATGCGCATCCCCTTGTAGACGCGGCCGGGCGTGGTGCCGGGGCCGATCGAGCCTGGGGCGCGGTGATGGTCCGAGCCGTGAGTCTTGGGACCGCGCTTGAAGTGGTGGCGCTTGATGTGGCCCGAGAAGCCCTTGCCCTTGCTCACGCCCGTGACCTGGACGATGTCGCCCGCGGCGAAGAGGGATACGTCCAGCTTCTGGCCGACGGTGTAGGCCGGGTCGTCCGTCCCTTCGAGACGGAACTCGCGCAGGACGGCGAGCATAGGCAGGTTCTTGAGCTGCCCGATCTCCGGCTTGGTGAGCTTGCCGGACTCCTCGATCCCGAGCTGGACGGCGGTGTAGCCGTCTCGCTCCGGAGTCCGGACGCGAGTGACGGTATTCGGCTCGACGGCGAGGACGCTCACCGGGATCATCGTTCCGTCGTCCTGGAACAGCTGGGTCATGCCGACCTTGCGGCCGATAAGTCCTATGGTCATCGCACTCGCTCGCTGATCCGGCTCATTCCGGCGTTGTCTCCTGCGCGCGTTCGCTGACGCACAAAAGTGCGCTCGCTCGCGTGCTCGTCGCCTTGACCTGAGCTGGGCTGAGCGGCGAGGTGCTTGTAGCGGGAGGGTTTGCTCATCGCCGCATCACATCTTGATTTCGATGTCGACGCCCGCCGCGAGCGAGAGCCGCATCAGGGCGTCGACGGTCTTCGACGACGGTTCCAGGATGTCCACGAGCCGCTTGTGAGTGCGGATCTCGAACTGCTCCCGGCTGTCCTTGTCGATGAACGGTGACCGCAGGACGGTGAACTTCTCGATGCGCGTCGGCAGCGGAACGGGACCGACGAC
>PMNU01000156.1:18310-43835 GCA_003165675.1 Chloroflexota bacterium | reverse complement strand
TCGGAGGTCTACCGGGCCGGCATCGAGTCGATCCACCCCAGCCAGGAAGCGGCCGCGCGCTCGCTCGGGCTGAGTCGGATCCAGGCACTGCGATACGTGATCCTGCCGCAGGCCGTCCGGCGGGTGATCCCGCCGCTTCTCAACGACTTCATCGGTCTGCAGAAAGACACAATCCTCGTGTCGTACATCGGCGTGGTCGAGGCCTTCCGAGAGGCGTCGATCATCTCGGCTGCCAAGTTCAACTCAACGCCGTACGTGGCGCTGACCCTCGTCTTCCTGGTCGTGACCATCCCGCTGGCCCGTTTCACCGACTGGCTCGTGGCTCGGGACAGGCGGCGCTTCCTGGCGAACGCCCGATGAGCGGCACCGCAGCGGCCACTCCCGAAGCGTCCACCGGCGCGCGACCGGCCCTGGAGATCTCCGGGCTCTGGAAGTCGTTCGGAAACCTGCGCGTTCTGCGTGGCCTCGACCTCACGGTGGCCGAACACGAGGTCGTATGCCTGATCGGCTCGTCCGGGTGCGGCAAGTCCACGCTGCTGCGCTGCGTCAACCTGCTGGAACCGATCGACGGCGGGCGCATCGTCGTCGAGGGCGAGGAGATCACCGCCCCCGGCGTAAACGTGAACCGGATCCGCCGCCGCATCGGGATCGTGTTCCAGTCGTTCAACCTCTTCCCGCACATGTCGGTCCTGCGCAACGTGACGCTCGCCCCCCGGAAGGCCGCCGGCAAATCGAAGGCGCAGGCCGAGGCGGAGGCGACAGGGTTGCTCGAACGATTCGGCCTGGCCGACAAGCGGAACGAGTACCCCGACCGACTGTCGGGCGGCCAGCAGCAGCGCGTCGCGATCGTCCGTGCGCTGGCCATGCAGCCGGACCTGTTGCTCCTGGACGAGATCACCAGCGCCCTGGACCCGGAGCTCGTGGCGGAGGTCCTGAACGTGATCCGCGAACTGGCTCGCGGAGGGATGACGATGGTCATCGCCACTCACGAGATGGGGTTTGCGCGCGACATCGCGAGTCGCGTCTGCTTCCTCGATGGGGGAGTGATCCTGGAGCAGGGCCCGCCGGCCGACATCTTCAGCCATCCCCGGGAGGCCCGGACGCTGCAGTTCCTGGAGCGGATCATCGAAGCGGGCCGGCTCTAGCGGGGTTGGGCCGGGAGCTGCGGGCCGGGCCGGATTCTCAGGCGGCTGCGTCAGCGGGCGGAGATGGCGATCTTGGTGGCGCCGCCGCTGACCTCGATCTCGTAGCGGTCCGCCGACTGGTCGGCCCCGGGCGGCTGGATCGAGAGTGGCCCTCGGCCCTTGAACGTCTCTCCGTCGACGAGGACCTCGCTGGCCCCACCCCGAATCGTCAGTCCGGTGGCCACGCCCGGAGGCCGCTCAATGGAGATCCGGCTCATGCCGCCGGCGACGCGGATCGGGACCACGCCCTCGGGCCTGGGCAGCGACAACTCGATCTTGTTGGCGCCACCCCTCAGCTCGAACGACCTTAGTCGCAACGACCGCAGGTCGGCGGCCCAGCTCGAGATGCCGCCCCTGAGCTCGATCTCCCACGGGATCGTGCCATTGAGGACGATCTCGCCCGTGTCCTTCCTCCAGTGGGCCGAAGCATCGATGTGCTGGCCGGCAACCTGGGATCGCCAGTCGAACCAGCCGAACCTCGGGTAGGAGACGGTTACGACGCCGCCGCGAACCCTCATCCGAGGTACCGGTCCCGCGAACTTGGCCCGATACAGTTCCTTGAGGGTGTCATCTCCCCGGACGTTGATGCGAGGCGCCCCAGACAGGAAGACGAGCCTGCCGCTCGTGACGCCTCCGACCGGTGCCGCGTAGCTGCCGCCGGCATCCGCCTCCTCGCTCGGAGCGCGCATCTTCAACGTCTCGGCCTGGACTACCTCGCCGAGGTCTCGCAGGAAGTCGACGAGCAGCCGCAGCTTGTCGTCGTCGTAGCGCTCGATGATCTCCATCTGGGCACGGCGGATCGAGTCGTGCAGAACGCCGAGCCGGGCATCGAGCCCCGACACCGGCTCGACCAGGACTCGCCGCCGGTCCACGGCATCGGCGACGCGCTTGACGTATCCGGCCTGCTCGAGTCGATCGACCATGCGGGTCGCCGAGCCCGTCGTGAGCCCGGTGAGCTCGGCCAGCCGGCCGACCGTCAGGCGGCCTTCGGTGAGGAGCACGTCCAGGCACTCGACATCCGTGACCGCCAGTCCGAGGCGCTCTGCCACTGCCTGACTGAACAGGGCAGATTGGCTGCTTCCCTTGCGGGTGGCGCGCAGAACCGCCGCTACCAGATCGTCTCTCGAAACGTCACTTGACATCGTGCGTCTGCCCTGGCTATTCTCTGCGCCGCGCAGAGATATTGTATCGCGGTAGAAATCGGACGCAACCCGATATCTCGTCGGCGTCCGGTCGGCAGACCGACGATCGGGCAGGAGTAGAGGCCGGTCCTGCCAGGGACGGGCGACTCTCGGGCCGGGAGAGCCAGCCAGAAGGGAGTTCCATGTACTTCACAACGGAGCAGTTTGACATCGCCGGTGGGGGCGCGTGCGCCGCGGCGATGTGCCTGGGCGTGACGCCACGATGAGCGGCAGTGCGAGCACCCAACCGATCATCGAGACGGCCGGTCTCCGCCGTACCTTTAGGGGTCGCGGCGGGGCAGTCGAGGCCGTTGCTGGAGTGGACCTGCGCGTTGGCGCGGGCGACATCTTCGGCTTTCTCGGCCCCAACGGGGCCGGCAAGACCACGACCCTGCGCATCCTCGCCACGCTGCTTCCGCCCACCGCCGGCACCGCGCGCGTGGCCGGCTTCGACGTTGCCCGCCAGGCGCGCGAGGTGCGGACCCGGATCGGCTACGTGGCCCAGGCTGGCGGCTCCTACCGCGAGGCCACCGGCCGCGAGGAGCTCGTCATCCAGGGCCGCCTGTTCGGCATGGGCAAGGCCGAGGCCGCCGTTCGCGCCGCCGAGATCCTCGACGCGCTGGGCCTGACCGACGCGGCCGACCGAACCTGCGCCACCTACTCCGGCGGCATGCGACGGCGCCTGAACATCGGCATCGGCATGGTCCACCGACCGGCGCTGCTCTTCCTCGATGAACCGACCACGGGTCTCGATCCGCAGGCACGGGCGCGGCTCTGGGAAGAGATTCGCAAACTGCGCGAAACCGGCGCCACCGTCTTCCTCACGACCCACTATCTCGAGGAGGCGGACGCGCTGTGCGATCGGCTGGCCATCATCGACCACGGCAGAATCGTGGCCGAGGGCTCGCCGAGCGAGCTGAAGCGCGAGATCGCCGGCGACGTGCTGACGATCGGGGTCAACGGTCACGGCGACGAGGTCGTGAAGCTGCTTACCGCCCAGCCGTTCGTCCGTGAGGCCGGCCTCGAGGATGGGCTCGTGCGCCTGTACGTCGATCGCGGCGAGGAGGCCGTGCCGGCCGTTCTTCGACTGCTTGACGCCAGTGGCCTGGCGCCCTCGACGATGAACCTCCACCGGCCCAGCCTCGACGACGTCTTCCTCAAGAAGACGGGCCGCTCGCTGCGCGAAAGCGCCGCGTAGCGCCCGGGAGAAACAACGATGCGAGTATTCCGAGATACCTGGCTCATCTTCGAGCGATCGCTCGTATTGAGCCTCCGAAACCCGGTTTGGGTCATCATGGGCATCCTCCAGCCCATCCTCTATCTCCTCCTGTTTGGGCCGTTGTTGACGAACATCGCGAAGATGCCCGGCTTTCCGCCTGGCGGCGCCTTCAACGTCTTCGTGCCGGGGCTCCTTGTCATGACCGCGCTCTACGGCTCCGCCTTCGTGGGCTTCGGCCTGTGCGACGAGATGCGCGAAGGCGTCGTTGAGCGCATGACGGTGACACCGATGAGCCGCGTGGCGATGCTGGTCGGACGCTCCCTGCGGGACGTCGTGTTGCTGCTCACGCAGGGCTTGATCCTGGTTCTGCTGGCGGTTCCGTTCGGGCTCGAGATCAACGTCGGCGGCGTGGCGGTTGCCTTCGCGATGCTTGCCCTGATCGGTCTGATGATGTCCCCGGTTTCGTACACTCTGGCGCTCGTCCTCAAGAGCGAGGACTCGCTAGCGCCCGTCGTGAACGGCGTGGCCGTGCCGCTCCTCCTGCTCTCGGGCGTCATGCTGCCGATGTCGCTCGCCCCGGACTGGCTGCAGACGGTGGCGACGTTCAACCCGCTCTATCATGCCGTGGCCGCGATCAGGGCGCTCTTCAACGCGAGCTACGGCGACCCGGAGATCTTGTTCGGCGTGGGGCTGCTGGTCGCTCTCGCGGTCATTACGATCGGCTTCGGCGCGCGCACCTTCAGTCGCGCGGCGGCGTAGCAACGGGAGAAGCGCTCAGCTGTCGGGTGCCCGGCGGACGCCCGCACCAGACGCTGAAGGACGACGGGACTGCGGACCTCGCGTCCTCGTCTCGATTGCGCCCGCGCGACGTGAGGCCTGAGGCTAGGATGATGCCGGTGGCGGCGATCGCAACCAGGCCAGGAGGCGTGACCATGGCGGCTCCCACGGACACTCCCACCGAATCCACGGCGGAGGCCGTGGCGTCCCCGCCCCGATCCAAGTGGCCCGCGGCAGACGGGACCCCGCTGTACGTCCGCCACTGGCCGCCATCGGGCGAGCCCTGGGCCAGAGTCCTGATCGTCCACGGTATCGGCGAGCACAGCGGCCGATACGAACGGACCGGTCGGCTGATGTCCGAGNNCACTCGATGGGGGCTCTCATCGCCCTGACCTACGCGTGCTCAGACCGGCCCGCACCGGATCTGCTCGTGCTGAGCGCTCCGCCGCTGCAGGCCCGGGTCCCCGGCTGGCAGCGCGCTCTCGCCCCGCTCCTCGGCATTGTGGCTCCGACCCTGGTCCTGTCCAACCCGATCTCCGGGGATCAGCTTTCCCGCGACCCTGCAGTCGGGGTTGCCTATTTCGCAGATCCTCTGGTGCAGCCACGCTCGACGACCCGACTGGGCGCGCAGCTCTTCTCGGCCATGAAACGTGCCCGATCGGAGCTCGCCCGGCTCGACGTCCCAACCCTCGTGATCCACGGGGGGGCCGACACGCTCGTCCCGACAGAAGTAAGCGAACCGCTGGGAACGCTGCCCGGAGTCGAGCGGCGCGTGCTGCCCAATCTGCGTCACGAGACGCTCAACGAGCCGGAGGGTCCGGAGGTGGTCGCGGCCATCGTTGAGTGGCTGCGGGCTCNNCGTACCAGCGAGGTCCGGCTCGCCACATCGTAGCGATCGAACATCCGCCGGAGCTGGCTCTCGACGGTCTTCACCCGGAGCGACAGGCGCTCGGCGATCTCGGCGTTGGCGAGACCCTCGGCCACAAGCGCCAGGATCTGAGCCTCGCGCGGCGTGGGCGGGCGCAGCGCCGTCCGCACGGCCCGGCGGACGTCGTCCGGGAAGGCTGTGCCCCCGGCCGCAACCTTTCGCACGGCAGTGAGAATCTGCTCGATGGTGGCCATCTTCGAGAGATAGCCCTTCGCCCCGTGCTCGACGGCGGCTACGTGGTAGCTCGGANNTCGCACAGGATGACGTCGGGGGATTGGGCCTCGATGAGCCGGTCGGCTGCGACGCTGTCCCGGGCCGTCCCGACGACGGTCACGTCCGGCTCGCCCCGCAGGAGGGCCGTGAGCCCCTCGGCGATGGCAGGGTGATCCTCGACGATCGCGAGGCGGATCACGCGTCCGGCTCCGCCTCAGGTCGGGAATCGCCCCGAGCCTTCGGCCTGCCCAGCGGGAGCCGCACGATAATGGTGGTTCCCTCGCCCAGGCCCGACTCGGCTTCGATCGTTCCGCCATGCGCGGTCACGATCTCGCGTGCCAGGTACAGTCCGAGACCCAGGCCAGCCGATGGCTTATGCCCCAGTCGCGTATACGGCTTGAACAGCTGCGGCATAGCGCTGGCGGCGATCCCCGGGCCATGATCGCGAACCTCGACGATGGCGTCCGAGCCGGATCTTCGCGCGGCCACGTCGATGGTCGGCGATGTCGCGGCGTGCTCGATGGCGTTGGCGAGAAGATTGACGAAGACCTGCTGCAGGCGGCCGGCATCGGCCTGGATGACGATCGACCCGCGAGTCGGCGAGAGCCGGATCGTCGGTGCGTTTGGCAGCGTCTCGGCCACTTCGACGGCGTCGCGCAGGACAGCCAGCAGATCCACCGGCCCGATAATCAGTTCGAATCGACCGGCCTGGATGCGGCTCACGTCGAACAGGCGCTCGATTAGATCGCCGATCTGCCTCGTTTGCACGAGCGCCTGGGCAGCATAAGTCCGGGCTTGCGCCGAGCCCTCGGGGTCCAGGTGCCGCTCGACGAGCTGGAGGTAGCCGTGCAGAGCGGCTACCGGGGTCTTCAGTTCGTGACCTGCCGCGGCCATCAACCGCTCCAGGCTGAGCCGCATTGTGCGCTCGGACAGGTCCCTGATGGCAATCACCCCGCCCCAGGTCCGGTCCCCGGCGGTGAGCGGCTCGGCCACGGCTTCGAACCAGCGCCGAGTTCCCCCCGGCTGCGTCACCGCGAACTCCATGCGGAACCGTTCGCCTCGGGCGGCCCGCTGTTGCGGACGATTGGCGGGCGGTATCGGAAGGCCCGCCGCATCCACGGGCTCGACCTCGGCCTCGGCGCCGCCGAAGAGCCGGTCGTAGGCGTCGTTGGTCGTCACCACGCGGCCCTCGTGGTCGACCGCGACGATCGCATCGCCGAGGCTGGCCAGGATCGACCGGAGGCGATCGTGCTCCTCCTGGCTGTTCAACCTCTGCTGCTCGAGCGCGACGGCCTGCGCACTGAGCTGGTCGGTCCGCGTTGCGAGATCCTCGTTCGCCACCCGGAGCTCCTCGACGCTCGCGGTCAGTTCCTCGTTCAGGGTTTCGAGCTCCTCGTTGGTGGCCTGGAACTCCTCGTTGACGGTTTCCGCTTCCTCGCGGGCGGACTGCGCCTCCTCGCCGGCCATCAGCATCGCTTCGTTTGCCGATCGGAGCCCGGCGACCAGGGCGGTCAGCTCCTCGTTCGCTCGAAGGAGCCGGCCGTTCGTGGCGACGGCTTTCTCGAGTCTCTGCCTTGTCCGGCCCTCGGCCCGACGCTCCTGTTCGTGTCTGGTCACGTCCGTCAGTTCGACGACGGCGCCTTCGATGGCACGCTTCTCGACGCGGTATGGACGGACGATGGCCTCCAGGAAATGGGCAGTCTCGCTGGCAACATCAGCGGGCTCCACCTCGAACACAGTCGAGGTGGTCTTGCCGGTCAACGCGGAGTCGATCGCGCCTCGGATCGCACTGGACGGAAGAACCTCCGCGAGATGGACAAAGTCCTGGTCGTAGGCCGTGCCGTGGATCCCGAGCATCTGACGGGCCGCGGAGTTGATCCTCAGGATGTAGTAGCGCGGATCGACGACGACGATGCCTACCGTCAGGTTGAGAAGCAGGCTCTCCGCCGACTCCGACGACTCCGCGACGCGCCGGACATCGCGGTGCGTGACCCGAATGGCCTGGTCGAGCTGCGAGTCTCCGCTCCGACGCGGGCGGAGCACTGCGGGTCTCATAGGTGCGATCACGTAGCTTCCGGGCAGCCGCCGGTAGACGTGCAGGCGCGACTGCTCCTCCTCGAACGGCTCCGGCAGGGCCATTACGGTCTCGGACGTGCCGAGGGCCAGCCGACCGCCGGGTCGCAACGAGAATGCGAAGGTTTCGAGGGCGATCCGCTGCATCGGCACGGTGAAGTAGATCAGCACGTTGCGGCAGAGCAGGAGATCGATCCGCGGGAAAGGTGCGCGCTCACCGAGATCGTGCTCGCCGAAGACCATGAGGGCGCGCAGGCGTTTTTCGACCTCGTAGCCGCCGTCCGACTTCGCGAAGTAGCGGTCGCGCACGCTTGCGGGCAGGTTCTTGAGGGCGGCGCCCGGATAGATCCCCCGGCGCGCGAACGCAATCGCATCGCGGTCGATGTCAGTGGCGAAGATCCGGACGTCGGGCCACGGGAGCACGTCTCCGAGGACTTCGGCAACGACGAAGGCCAGGGAGTACGCCTCCTCGCCGGTCGAGCAACCGGCCGACCAGATGCGGAGTTCGCGACGGTCGCGCCGGGCCTCTGCAATCAGCTCGGGGAGGACGGTCCCGCGCAGGTATTCGAAGAGCTTCGGGTCCCGGAAGAACTCCGTCACCTTGATCAGGAGACTGTTGACGAGCCGGGCGTACTCCTCGGGATCGGACTCCAGAGAGGCCGCGTAGCCAACCAGCGTTGGCTGCGACTTGGCCTTCATCCGACCGTGCAGCCGCCGCAGGATCGTGGCCGGCTTATAGCTGCTGAAGTCGATGCCGCTTCGCTCGTGGATCCGCTCGAGGAGGATGCGAAGCTCGTCGCGATCGGACCCCTCCGTCGGTGGGTTGCCGGCCGCCAGGAGATCGCAAAGGATCGGTCCGATCGAGTCGAGGTCCGCCGTCGCGTCGACCAGCGACGGTGGGATCGAGCTCGGCATCGATGGGAACATGGCCGTCGCGGGATTCTCGATGACGACCGTTCCACCCGCCTTCTTCACGTGCAAGGCTCCGGAGGATCCGTCGGAGCCGCTGCCCGTGAGGATCACGGCGATGAGCCCGGGACCGAAGACGTCCGCAGCGCTCTCGAACAAAACGTCGATGGAAGGTGCGACCGAGCCGGCCCTGGCCGCGCTCAGCCGGAGGTGTCCGTGGCTGATCTCAACGAGTCGGTTCGAAGGAACGACGAAGATCACGCCGTCCTCGAGAGCCTCCCGCTCTTCCACCACCCGGACGGGCAACGTCGTGTGGCGGGCGAGAATCTCGTGCAGATGGCTGGGCCGGCGGGGGTCGAGATGCTGGGCGATCACGATCGGCGCCGGGAAGTCGGCCGGCAGGCTCGCCACCACGCGCGAGAGCGCCTCGATGCCGCCCGCCGAGGACCCGATCACGACGAGCTGAGATTCCGCAGGAGCCGTCCGTGGCTTCACTATGTCCACATTATGGTGGGCCGCCGAACGAAATGGGCTCCGATCCTTCGGCCGGCCCAATCGGTACCTGCGGGGCAGGGTTTCCATCCTCGCAGCACGGGCGGACAACATCTACTTTGCCAGGCGAGGGCGAGTATTCGCCCGGCGACCATCCCGCGAGGTTTCGGTCGTGGACTCGACTTGACGCCTCAACAGGAAGACGACGGAGATCACGATGGAAACCCAGGAGAGCGGACCAAAGTCGTTCAAGCGTGTGCGCAGCGCTGTTGGGCGGGCTCGCACCGGGGTGTCGGGGGCTATTGGGCACGCGCCGGAAGTCGCCGGCAAGGCGCGCCAGCGCGCCGCGGAAGTTGCCGAGAGGCTGCCGGGGGCACTAGGTCGCGCCGAAACAGGCGCACGGAGCACCGTGACCGGTCTGCAAACGATGTCCGATTCCCGGCTGCGCATGCTGGCTGCCGCCTCAGTCGGTTTCGGCGCCGGGCTCCGTCTCGCGGGCGCGTCGCGCCTGACCACGCTGGCCGGCTTTGCTCCCGCGTCGATCCTCGGCTTTGCCATCGTTTCCCGCCCGAACCGAGCCCACCTGGCGCCGCACCAGGTTCAGCCCTGAGGGTTGGGACGCAGCGACGGAGCGTGCGCAGCTAAGCCAATCCCGGGTCGACGCGAGCGACCGCCAATGAGTTGACCACGATCGACGGGCCGTTCTCCTCACGGCCCGTCGATCACTATCCGCGATTCCGGCTCGGCCGTGCGCGCCGAGGGGTTTTCATCCTCGCACGACGCTCGCTTCAGGACCAGTATCGAGTCTCGACCACGGATCGAAGGCTCCGCCGGCTTGATAGCCGGATGCAGGCCCATCGTCCGTTGCCGGGAAGAAGATCGCCGTGACAGTTCAGGAACAGCGGAGCGTCACCACCGACGCACCCACCACCACCGAAACCGGTGCCTTGAGCAACCGGACGGTAACCAGCCGCCGGCTTGACGTTCGGCCCAGCAACAACGAGACAACTCGCCGCGTCGTCGTCCTCGTCTTCGGCCTGATCCAAATCGTGATAGGGCTGCGCATCGTCCTGCTGGCTCTCGATGCCCGCGCAGGAAACCTGCTCGTTTCGATCATCAACAACCTTGGCGGGGTCCTGATCGCGCCGTTCGAAGGGATCCTGCGAACCAACGCCCTTGCGTCCGGGGGCTCCGTGCTCGATGTCGCTGCAGTCGTCGCGCTCGTCGGCTGGACGATCGTCGAGCTGATCGTGATCTGGAGCCTGAGCATCTTCCGGCACGAGCCCGCCCTCGCCTGACCCCTCGTTGACTACCCGGTTTCCGCCGGCCGCCTCTCGGCTGGTACCTGCCAAGAAAGAAGGACTTCCATGGATATTCCCAATATGACACTCCTCGCCTGGCTCGTCGTCGGCGCAATCGCCGGCTTCGTGGCCAGTGAGATCATGGGTACCCGCGAGGGCCTGGTGATGATGGTCCTGCTCGGAATCGTGGGCGCCATCGTCGGCGGATGGGTCGCGGCAGATCTACTCAAGATCGCCAACGTGACCGGCATCAACCTGACGAGCGTCATCGTTGCCGTGGCTGGGGCGCTCATCGTCATCGTGGTGTACGACAGCCTGGTCGGTCGGCGTCGCGCCTTCGGCCGCCGCTGATCCCAAGGGCGCCCTGAGCGCTCGCCTGGCTTAGAAGTTAGCAAGCAGGATCGGTCCTGGTGGGGATCGATCCTGCTTTTCTGTTTGCGTCCACCTTTCCAGCCCGGGCACGGGGCAGGAATATGAATGTGCCACAAGACGCTCAACGAGCGGGAAGGTCCCGAGTGGTCGCGGCCATCGTTGAGTGGCTGCGGGCCCACGTTCAGGCCGAAGCGGTCGCCGGTCCGTCGCGGCGAAGCCCGAGGCCCGGCCGCGAACCCTAGCGCTGGCGGCCAAGCCCCCGCCGCAACCCCGGGAGCAGCATCGGCACGCGCGCGGCGTAGGCCGTGTATGCGTCGCCGAAATGGCGCGTCAGCAGTCCCTCCTCGGTCCGTGCCCGCAGATAGAAAGCCGGCACGAGCAGGACGAAGCCGACGGCCAGCACCCAGCCGAGCAGGGCCAGCGCGCCGCCTGCCCACAGCAGCAGGATCGACAGATACATCGGATGGCGGACGAGTCCGAACGGTCCGGTCGTGACCAGCTCCGTGTCGGGCCGGACCTCGGCCGGCGAGACCAGATGCCTGCCCATCGTCCGAATGCCCCAGACGGCCAGCAGCCCGGCGACCCACAGGACGAGGATGCCGGCGATGCGGAGCGCGTCTCCCAGCGGTTCGGCTACGCTAGTCAGCGCACCCGAGCCCGTGATCGCCACCGCCAGCCCGACCAGGATGAAGAAGGCGATGCCGGCGTAGTTGACGACCGCAATCGGTCCCTTCGCCCGTTCCGTCGGCGCCGGCCTCGAGTCTGCGCGCTCTCGGATGAATACGGCAACGCCCGCAGCAAGCTGCGACAGGCAGGCGGCGGTCACGATCACTCGAGCCGCCAGCTCCACGGTGATGGCCATCGAATGCTCCTCCCAGGTCTGGCAACGTATGTGGCTCGCGAGGTGACGGGTTCTCGCGAAGCTGCGGTCTCCAGATACGGAAGCGTAGCCGCCGGGTGCCGCGCTTGAAGGCCCGGCAGGGTCGTCTGTCGATCATGTCGGGCGGTCGCGGTCGGGCCTGGGGCGCGCGGCCTGCTGGCCGTCGGATGGTTGCGATTCGAGCTATCGCCATCGAATGTCGTCTCTGGCACCATTGCGCCATGAGCGTCGAGATTCGCGTTTGCCCGCCTGAGCGGTTCGTCGAGCTGCTCAAGACAGCCGAGGTCGCCTTCAGCGAGGATCTTCCGGACGACATGATCGGCCGAGTCGAGCGCGTCGCCGACAAGGAGCGCTGGTTCGCCCCGTTCGACGGCGACCGCATCGTGGGTACCGGCGGGGTCTTCTCACTGAACCTGAGCGTACCCGGCGGAGAGCTTCCGACTGGCGGCGTCACCTTCGTCACGGTCCTGCCCTCGCATCGCCGTCGCGGCCTGATGAGCGGGATGATGCGGCTCATGGTCGACGACTGCCACCGCCGCGGCGAGCCGCTCGCAGCGTTGTGGGCGGCCGAGGGCGCGATCTACCAGCGCTTCGGATTCGGCCTTGCCACTTGTTGCATGAATCTCGAAGCGGAGCCCGGCTCGGTCGGTTTCGCACGCGAGTGGCCCTGTGAGGGAACGTTCAGGTTGCTGCCGCCGGGCGAGGGGCTGGAAGCCGTGGCGCCCGTCTACGAAGCCGCGCGGGGCGAACGGGCCGGCTTCCTTGCGCGCACGCCGGATTGGTGGCTCGGGATCCTGCCGCTCGTCGAGAAGGACGCCAGGGGCGGGGAAGCCCGCCGGTTGGTCCTCTACGAGACGGACGACGGGCCGGAGGCCTACGCGGTGTACAAGACAAAGGGCGCGTGGACAGCTCGAGGCCCGGCCGCCACTCTCATGGTGGAAGAGGCGATCGGCTCCACGCCGCGCGGCACGCGCGAGCTCTGGCGGTATCTCCTGGGCGTGGACCTGGTTCGGACGCTGAAGGCCGGGCGCCTGCCGTATGACCACCCGCTCTTCGCCCTGGCGGCCGAGCCGCGGCGCCTCGGCACTACGATGGGCGACGGGCTGTGGCTCCGCATCGTGGACGCGGCCGCTGCCCTGGAAGGCCGGACGTACGGGGTCGGGGGCCACGGCAACGGCCGCCTGACGGTCGACCTTCGGGACGACTACTGTCCCTGGAACGCCGGCCGTTGGAGCCTGGACGTGGCCGACGGCCGGGCGCGAGTGACGCGGACCGACGGCGAGGCGGACCTGGNNGCGTCCCGGCTCAGTGGAGCGGGCGACCTAGCTCTCGAAGCGGACGGGCTGGTGGTTGCCTGCCGGAGCGCATACGTCGCACAGCGTCAGGCCGTCCTCGATGAGCGCGGCCCGTCGGCGTCCCTCACCCCCGTGCAGTGCGACCGGGTGCTTGCAGACAGAGCAAAGAAGCGGTTTCGCCTCCACGCGATCGCCTCTGATCGACATCCTGTCACCCATTGACGCGGCTTGCGCGACTCGACGTTGCCTGGCGGCCGGGGCGTTTGGGTGGGAGCGTGCAACCGCTCCTGCGCCCAGGTATCGGTCCGCTTATCGCGACCGACGATGACGCGTGTGCGGCAAACGGGAGGGGGACGATCCTCCACCGCCGCCCCGATCCGATCCGAACGGATTGGCCTCGAATACGCCCGATCTCTCAGCCCGTGGCGGCAGGCGTAGCCTACGGCGTCCTCCGTTGGCCCAGATTGTAGGCGTCGACGGCCCCGGTTTCTCGGTTCTCGCGTCATGGCGGCCCCATGCCGCTGCGTGCTCCGGAGATTCTGCCAGGTGGACCGAACTGCGATCGGCGGGAACCACCGCCTCGATCGAGGCGTCTGAGCTGCGTTCGACCGTCTCGATTCCAGACTCGGTCGCCCCATCCGAGGAGAAGACCGATGACTCTCAGTCCAACGCTCAGCCGGCCGACGAAGTCGCTGCTTGCCGCCGTCTTTCTGGTTGCGGTCGCGGCGATGGCGATCGGCTGGACGGCTGGCACTGTCGCTGCGTCGAGCGGCTCGCAGGCTGCCTCCTCCACGGTCGCGTCCAAAGCTGCCGGAGCGAACGTTCCCGGCGTTGGTACGACAACGACACTGCCGCAGTACGCCGGCGGCTCGTCCTCCAGCGGCACGACCAGCTCGATCGCGTACGCCGTGCCCGGCTCTAACTCGCTCGGAGCGGCGCCCGAGGGCACGATCCTGGCCGAAGGTACGGGCACGGCCGACATGAAGGCCGACGGCTCGGACAGGGCGACTGCACTCAAAAAGGCGACCGACGCGGCGCTCGCGGACGCCCACGATCAGGCGCTTGCGGTGGCGGCCTCGGTGGGCGTCCAGCTCGATGGGATCTACTCGGTCAGCATCGCGTCCAACACCAGCTACACGTACCCCACGCCGGACTGCTTGATCGTTCCGCTCCAGCCCGGTCTCGATGGCGGCGCGGCCGGATCGGCTGGGAGCGTTCCCGTCCCGTCGCCGGCGATTTGCAGTCAGCTCAACGCGTCCACGCCCACGGCGGCCCAGCTGGTCGTGACTTTGATCGTGGTCTACAAGTACGCGTAGGCCGATCCCCGCCAGATAGGGACCCGCCGTCGCGGGGCGCCGCGACGGCGGGTCTGCGTTTGCCCGCGGCGCCGGGCGTGGCTCAGCTGAACGAGAACGGCGGATACGGCACGGGGAGCAGGAGCACGTAGGCTCCAACGCGGACCGCATAGCGCATGAAGCCGCCGTACAGCGAGGCCGCCCATCCCGGGTAGCGGCCCGTCACGAGGATCGGGATCCACAGGACGATCAGGCTGAGGTAGATGAGGATTGCCCCGATGCCCAGCACAATGAAGTGCGGTATCGCAAAGATGATTCGGACCAACCAACCGAAGACCGGGATGCCCCACAGTCGATTGATCTCGAGGCTCTCGAAGCTGAACTGGACGTCGACGGGGGAGGGCGCGCCCGGCTCCAGCGGCGGATACCCGCCCGGCATCAGGAAGAGGGCATAGCCACCGACGCGGGCGCCGCGGTGGATGTACTCGGACAGCAGCTTGACGGCGATGCCGGGAACGCGGCCGTTGATCAGGATCGGGATCCAACCCAGGAAGACCCAGATGTAGAGGCAGATCCCAAGGAGCCACAGGACGACCAGGTGCGGGATCGCCAGGATGACCCGAACGAGCACCCCGAAGAACGGGATGCCCCACCAGCGGTTCAGCTCGCGCTCCTGGGTGACGGTTAGCTGGATTGGGTAGCCGCCCTGAGTGGGGGCGGCTGGAGCCTGGGCAACGTCCATGGCATAACCCTCGCTGATTGATGCGACATTGGCGACTCCAGCATAGCCACGGCACCTGACGCTGGACAGAGACGTCCTGCCAGGCCGCCCGTCCATGNNGAGCAAGTCGGGCAGAATGGAGTTCCACTGCGCTCGGCCTGGGAAGGGGAGTGACATGAGGGAAATCGTCAGTCGTTACGCGAAACGGGTCATTGCCGACGACGTTGCCGGGATTTCCGCCGAGCTCGCCTATCGATTCATGTTTGCCGCCTTTCCGTTCGCCATCTTCGTCGTGGCACTTGGCGGCTTCGTAGCCAGCTGGCTCGGCATTCGCGACCCGAGCAACCAGATCGTCGGCGCCATCGGCGGCGATCTGCCGGCGGATCTTGTTGGGCCGGTCAAGGCGCAGCTGGAGGCCACTCTGGCCCAAACCCATCCGGAGCTGCTCTCGGTTGGCGCTGCGGTCACGATCTACGCCGCAGCCACCGGCATGAGCTCCCTAATGAAGGCGATCAACCGCGCCTACGGCATTCGCGAGACTCGACCGCTTGTGCTGCGCGTCGTTCTGGCGACGGTGCTCACGGTTCTGGGCGGCATCGCAACCGCGGTTTCGTTCACCGCTGTCGTTGGAGGGATGCTGGTAACCCATCGATTGGCCGATCAGGCCGGTCTGAGGGACGTCTGGCCGTGGCTCACGCTGGTGCGCTGGCCGGTGTCGTTCGCGCTTCTCGTGACCGCGGTAGCCGCGTTGCTGCGATTTGCCACCGGCTTCCGGACGCCCTGGCTTTGGGCCGCTCTCGCGGCAACGGCGTTCGCCGTCGTCTGGCTCGTGGCGACCTACGCCTTCGGCGTCTACGTGGCGAGCTTCGCCAGCTACAACGCCACCTACGGTGCCCTGGCCGGGGTAATCGTCCTGATGCTGTGGTTCTACATGACCGCGTTCGTGCTCATATGCGCCGCGGAGATGGCGGCACTGCTGGTGCGGCTCCGATCGCCGGAGCTGCTGGCCGCGACCGACTGAGTCGATCCGATCCGACAGACCTCCGGCCGGACGCCCTATCGGGAGTGCTCCGAGTGAACCGCGTTCAGCCCTCGGCGGCGACCCGCTCGAGGTCGACGGCACGGACGCGCCGCGTCTTGCCCGCATCCGTGCGGACGATCGCGGCGGGGATGATGCCGCTGGTGAGGGATTGGACGACTGCCAGCTCGCCGGCGTAGAGCCCGCCTCCGCCGATCCTCACTCGGCCGCCAACCGGGAGGTCGTCTCGAGTGTCGAGGGCCGCCAGGTTGATGGTGGCGACGGTCGAGCGAACATAGCCCGGATCTCCCGGCAGCCCGGCGCTGCGGGGCTGCCTGGTCGCCGTGCGAGCTACCGGATAGGTCACCTTGCGTTTGCGCATCGCGATCAACGGCTCCCTGCTGCGGCGGATAGTTGTGATCGGCCATAGGCCGGTGTTGTTGCGGGCGTCCTGCCGGGTCGAGACCACGGCCGATCCGTTCGGGACCCCTGAGCTCGCCCGCCCCGTGACCGTGTTGCCGCCGCCGGCTCGCGGTTGGGATCGGGCAGGAACTCCTCGACGATCGCGCACGGAATGGACTTGCGCAGGAGGCGCTGGACCCCCCGCAGCTCGTCGACCTCTTCGGGTGAGACAAGCGAGATTGCCGTTCCGCTGGCGCCGGCGCGGCCTGTTCGGCCGATGCGGTGGATGTAGTCCTGTGGCTCGAACGGCAGCTCGTAGTTCACGACGTAGGGAAGGTTCTCGATGTCCAGCCCTCGCGAGGCCACGTCCGTGGCAACGAGGACCTTGACGAAGCGGCCTCGGAAAGCCTCCAGGGCGCGGGTTCGCTCCTGCTGACTGCGGTCGCCGTGGATCGCCGAAGTGCTCACGCCGCGCCGATCCAGGTAGGAAGCCAGCCGGCTCGCGCCGATCTTGCTGCGCGTGAAGACCAGGACCTGCTCCATCGAATCGCGCTGGATCAGATGGATCAGGAGGTCTGCCTTGCGGCTCTGGTCGACCGGGTAGAGCACCTGGGTCAGGTTGTCGGCGATGCTGTTTCGGGCGGCCACCTCGACGATCTCCGGGTCGTGCAGGAACTCGCCCGCAAGACTGCGGATGTCGTCCGAGAACGTGGCCGAGAAGAGCAGCGTCTGGCGCTTGGACGGGATCTGGCCGGCGATCTTACGGATGTCCGGAATGAATCCCATGTCGAGCATTCGGTCGGCCTCGTCGAGGACCAGGACCTCGACCTGGGAGAGATTCACGGTGCGCTGCCCGATGTGATCGAGCAGGCGGCCAGGTGTGGCGACCAGGATCTCGACGCCCCTCCAGAGGAGCTTGATCTCGGGGTCGATCCGAGTGCCGCCGTAAACGACCGCGGAGCGGAGTGCGCTGCTGCGGCCGTATGTCTTCACTGCCTCGGCGATCTGGACCGCCAGCTCGCGCGTGGGGGTGAGGATGAGGACTCGGACGGGATGCCTCGCCGGCGAGAAGCCTGCGTTGGCGGTGTTTCGAAGGCGTTCGAGGATCGGCAGGACGAAGGCGGCGGTCTTGCCGGTGCCGGTCTGGGCGGCGGCAAGCACATCGCGGCCGTCGAGGATGAATGGAATCGCCGCGCTCTGTACGGGCGTCGGCTCCGTGTAGCCCTCTCGCGCGACTGTGGCGAGTAGGTCGGCCGACAGGCCAAGGTTGTTGAAACTCAAACGATTGCTCCTGAGTGCGTCAACTGACGCGAGGTCCGATCGGGCCGGGCGGGACGGATTGGGTCCTGCGCTGACGGCGCGAGCGGGAGAGAGGGCCGGCACCCATGTGGCGTGCCGACGGCAGACGCTGCTGCAGCGTGTCCGAAACAGCGATTGACGTAGTCATCGTACCATCCCGACACTTCGAGCCCGGTCCCATCGGACCTGGTCGGCGCAACGGGTTGGGTTTCGCCGCTCACGGTCGAGGCGGCGAGCGTGCCGGATTCCACTCCGTTCGGCGTGATAGGGTGCGTCGAGCGGCTCAGGCTACGACCGCGGTGAGTCGTCGGGCACGCGAATGGGGCATTGAGGCAGCCGCGAGCGCGGCCCTGTCGAAGATGCGCCGGTACTGGCTACCGACCTCCCACCAGACCATGCCCCGACTGCGCTCGTAGGACCGCTGTCCCATGGAGGCTCGAAGCGCCGGGTCGCGCAGGAGCTCGACAATTGCGTGGGCCATCTCTTTCGGGGCGCCTGGCGGAACCAGCCGGCCGATTTCTGGGGAGAGCATCTCCAGCGCGTATGCATAAGGGGTGGAGACGATCGGCTTGCCCGCCGCCATCGCATAGGAAAGCGTGGCCGCGACCGTTCGGTCGAGGTTCGGATAGGGCGTCACGATTACGTCGGCGGCCTCGAGCCAGTTGCCGAGCTCCACACGACCGACGAACCGATCTATGAATCTGACGCTCTGTCCCAGGTCCAAAGCAGCCACCTGGCCTTCGAGTCCGGCTCGATAGGCATCGCCTTCGCGAGCGAGGCAATTCGGCTCTGTTGCGCCCAGGATCACGTAGCAGGCGGATGGGACTGCCTCGATCACCTCAGGCATGGCCTCGATGACCGATTCACAGCCCTTGGCCGGCTCCATCAGGCCGAAGCTCAGGACCACAGCCCGGCCTTGAAGGCCGAGGCGTGGCTTGATCGTATCGGCGGCGACCTGCGGCAGATGCGGGACGCCGTGAGGGACGATGTCCAGACGGTCGGGGGTCACACCATAGGCCCGAGCCATCTCGGCAGCCGCCGAGTGCGACATGACGACCGTGGCCGCGGCCAGGTCGACGAGCTCGGTCAGGATCGACCTCTGAGCGGGCGTGGGTTGCCCGGGGACCTCGTGGAGCGTCACCACCATCGGAACGCGGAGGGCCCGGGCGAAGTCGAGGACGAATTCGCCGTCCTCGCCGCCCCAGATGCCCTGGCCATGCTGGAGGGAGACGACGTTCACGCCGCAGTCGTTCAGCGCATACGCGGCGTACGCATAGTCGGCCTGGACGTCGCGCCGGATTCGATGTCGCACCTCGGCCGGATACGGCCCTGGTTCGCCCGCCGGATGGAGGGCCACTATCTCCCGTTCGCCAACCGTCGTCGCCAGATCGTACGTGAAGGTGGCGATGCCGCACTGGCGCGGGGAATAGGTAGAAACGAAGGCGGTCCTCGAAATGGAGGTAGCTCCTGTCAGGTTGGCCGACTGCGAATACGGCTCTGCGGCAAGACGCCGCGAATTGCCGCCTTCGGCCACTCGGAGCGTGGACGCGTCTCGGACGCGTCCAGCTGTGCTTCGCGGCCCGAGGCGATTGACGCTCGGGCCGCGAATGCGGTTCGGACTAGTTGGCGCTCACCTGGATGGCGCGCGGGCCCTTGGGGCTCGTCTCGATTTCGAACGAGACGCGCTCACCGCCGACGAGGCGGTCGAAGTCTAGGGGAGCCTGGAGGCCGCCACGATGGAAGAAGTATTCCTTCCCATCCTCGGCGGCGATGAATCCAAAGCCGCGGTCGGAGACGACCTTCTTGATAGTTCCGGTGGTCATTAGTGACCCCTTTATTCTCTTCCCGAACAGATGGCAGACGCACGGTCCGTTCGAGAAGGGGGTGACCACGCGAAGCGTTGCGCAAGTTGCAGCAACGCACTTAGGATACTCGCTTTCCCTCGATTGCACAACGCCGCCGTCGGCAGCGGCGTACGCCCGTCGCCGGTCACGCGCGATGGCCGGCCAATGTCTCGATTTGACCGGATCGGCCGGCCCGAGCCGACTTCGGGGGCCGGTCCAGACGCAAGGTTGGCTTGACCAAACGCCGCGCCGGTCCCATCGTGGCTATCAGCCGATCGCGCCGGGTCACAGTTTCGTCGCCCGCAGCGCACGGCAGATTGGATCCCCTTGTGGCCCGCCGAAGCTTCCGCACCGCCGACGCGCTCATCGTGGTGAGCACCGACGGCTATTTTGACGTCTTCCCCCCCATCGATCGCTCGCCGAACGACAAGCCCAACTACCGAGGAGTCCTCGCCGAGCTGGGATCGTCCGTTCGCGGCCAGGACGACAGGCTGTCAGTTCGTCCGGAGTCGGTCGCGCTCGACGCTGCCGTCTCCTCGTGGTCTCGCAACCACGGTGCTGCCGCGGTCCGGGGCGAGCTCGGCCTGGGTCGCAACGGCAACAACGGGGCATAGCCCCTCTCGGCTTTCTGCACGCGGTTTCAGCCGATGTTGGCGCGCAACCGCGCCGCCCCCAAAGGGAGACTCACATGACCGACGACGCAACGACCACCCCCGAAGTCACGCCCGCGGCCCCGCGCGCCGAGGCCGACCGCAGCAAGTCCTCGTATCGCTCAGCCGCTGCGGCCACCGCCGCGGTCGACAGCCGATTGAATGGGGGCGCAGGCGTCCAGCGGAGCCATCTCAGAAACCGCAAGGCCTGGCTCAAGGGCCGCACCCGCGCAGGCCAGACATGGGCCCAGCGCAAGGCCGCCAGCGTGACCTACTGCCCGGCCAAGGTGCGCGCCGGCTGAATCGGGGGTCCGCCGACTGGCTCACCGCCGGCCGCGGAGCTACCTGCAGCCGCATTCGACCGCGCGAGCCTGCCGCAAGCGGCGCGGGCTTGCCCCTGGCTGCGCGGGTCTACCCTCGGCCGCGGGCCAGCTCGTCCAGCCGGGCGTCGGAGATGCCGAAGTGGTGCGCCACTTCGTGGCGGACCGTTTCGGCCACGCCCCGCGCCAGTGAGTCCGGGTCGCGGAAGATGCGCAGGTGCGGGCCGCGGAAGATCGTGATCTTGCTCGCCACCATCGCCCGGTCCGCCCCATAGGCGGTGCGCGGAACGCCCGTGTAGAGCCCGAGCAGTCCATACGCCCCGACCGATGCGAGTTGACCGGGCGTCGGCTCGTCCTCGACCACGACAGCGACGCTTCCGAGTCTCTCACGGAAGACGTCGGGCAACGAGTCAAGCGCCGCCAGCACCAGCGCGTCGAAGGGATCAGGCCGATCGGCGAATGCGTCCGCTTGGGGATCGGCGAATGCGTCCGCGAAGGTCTCCCCACCGAGAGCCTCGCTCCCAAAGGGCTCGGTCGGCTGATCCATCCTGGGCGGCATTCAACCATTATCGACGACCGACGCGTCGCGGCCCTCGGCCGGCAGAGCCGAATCTCGCACGACGGTGCCGTCGACGCGGGGCGGCGCGCTGATATGCTCAGCCGATGGAGCGTTTCGTCGAGGTTCCCGGCGGTCGACTCTTCGCGGTAGAGGAAGGCACGGGACCGCCGATCGCGCTGATGCATGCCGCGATCGTCGATCTGCGGGCCTGGGACGGGATGGTCCCCGGGCTCGTGTCCGCGGGCTACCGCATCGTCCGCTACGACTACCGGGCATTCGGCCGGTCTACGACCGATGACGTCGAGTTCAGCAACCGAGCCGATCTCCTGGCCGTGCTGGACGCTTTCGGCATCGCACGGGCCGCGCTTGTCGGTAACAGCCGCGGCGGTCAGATCGCCATCGACACGGCCATCGAGTCCCCCGAGCGAGTGGTCGCGGTCGTGGGAGTCGGCGCGGGATTGGGCGGCTTCGAAGGCGAGGTGACGCCCGAGGAGCTGGCCATATTCGAGGAAGGGCAGCGCCTCGAATCTGCCGCGGAGCCCGATGTGAAGGCGATCGTCGATCTGGATGTGCGGTTCTGGGTCGATGGCCCGGGCCAGCCGCCGGACCGGGTCGACTCGGCCATCCGCGATGCTGTGAAGACGATGGATCGGCCGCTCTACGAGCCCGGTTCAGTCAAAGGCCGATCTATCAAGCTCGATCCTCCGGCCAACGACCGGCTCGGCGAGCTGCGCTGCCCCGTCCTGGCGGTCGCCGGTGCGCTCGATCTCTCCGAAATCGTTCAGACCGCCCGACGCCTCGAGGCCGCCGCCCCGAACGCGCGGGCCGTGGTCTGGCCGGACGTGGCCCACATGATCGGCATGGAGGCGCCGGACCGTCTCAACGCCCTGATCGTCGACTTCCTGGCGCCGCTTCGGCCCTGGGAGTAGCCTCGACCTTCGGCCCCAGCCGAGCGCAGCGGTGCTCGATGGCACTTGTGCTGCCTGGCGATGGCGCGCACGATAGGTGCCTGGCCGACCCCCCGTGCCGATGCCTCGGTTTCCGAGACTGCGTCAGGCCGGCAGCGGGAAGTCTGCGTTGCTAGTTCAGTCCCCCCATCCCCATCGCGTCATGGTCCATGAGCGGCCGGTGTCGGCGGACCGTGTCGAACGACGGGCGATGGCTATCTGGCCCAGGCTGGACCACCGAGCGCTGCATCGATGCCAGGGCGACCCCGCCCGCATCGCCGCACAGGTCGCCCGCCGGACCAAGATGACGACGAAGGCGATCCGCAAGCTGATCGCCGACAAGTAGCTCTGGCCAGCCCGCGTGGTGCCGCGCGCGTAGCACAGCGGAGCGGGCTCCTTCTCAGCCGACCGGTCGATCGGGGGCGCCGAGGGACGCTGCCTGCCGCCACTGCCTGTCCACCGAGAACGAGTGGGCGATCATCAGGCACAGGGCGGCCGTGAACGCGATGAGCAGGACCGGCAATCCGATTTGGCGATTGCTGAAGCACGCAAAGAAGAAGCCCACCAGGACGACGAAGCCGACGAGGTTCTTCAGCGCCGACGGCACCTCCGCGATGGGGATCCGCCTCTCGCGCAGCGCCCATGCAAGGGCGTCGTGCGAAAACATGTCGGGCGGGTCGATGTGGATGCCGCCGATCGTCACCGAGCGATGCCAGAAGACCCCGGACGAGGTCGCCGAAATCCCCGCCGACCAGGGCAGGTGGAGGGGCGGCCTGCCGAGCATCCGCCAGTAGCGTGTGGAGACCGTGAGCCCGGTCGAATCGAATGCGACCGTGGTCACTCCGCGGAGCCACACATAGACCGCGCCCGCGCCCAGAAGTGCCAGGTACGCCACGAGCCAGCCATTGCCCAAGGCTGCGCCCAAGTCGAGCGGCGCGAATACGGCCTCGATCGCCAGTACGAGCAGCAGTCCCATCACCAACGCTGTAGACACCCGGCCGATCCGGACGACCTGTGGCTTCATGAGTTGTTGCCGGTCGGATCGAGTCTCGTTGGTCATGTTTCTCCCCCGGTTGGCCAGGCAGCCCGACACCGGAAGTATCGCCGGATTCGGAACCGGCGAGAAGAAGGTCCGGCGTCGGATACGCGATGCTCAGGCGCCCGCTCGGGTACGATCAGGCGACCTCGCCCGGGTCTATGCCGTCATCGGTCGGCGTCGCCGGCGGGCATTCCGTGAGGCTTCATGACCACCTCGAACTCCGCAGGCGAGCCGCTCTCCGCCTCCGACCGCCCCGCTCGGATCACCGCCTTCGTGTTCGACCTGGGCGGAGTGCTGATCGACTGGAACCCGCGCCACCTCTACCGGAAGCTCTTCGGCGCCGACGAGGCGGCCATGGAGCGGTTCCTGGCCGAGATCTGCAGTCCGGCGTGGAACGCCCGTCTCGACGCGGGCCTCCCGCTGGCCCAGGGTGTGGCAGAGCTCGTCGCCGCCCACCCGGACCAGGCCGACTTGATCACCGCCTACCACCTGCGCTGGGGGGAGATGCTGGGCGCGCCATTGGAGGGGACGGTTGCGATCCTGCGTGAGCTCCGCCGCGCCGGGTTACCAACCTACGCCCTGAGCAACTGGTCGGATGAGACCTTCCCGATGACGCGAGCGCGGTATCCGTTCTTGGACGAGATGGACGGCATCCTGATCTCGGGGGACGTCAAGGTCGGCAAGCCTGACCCGGCGATCTTCCGCGAGTGCCTGCGGCGCTTCGGCCTTACGGCCGAGAACACGGTCTACATCGACGACTGGGATCGGAACGTGGCCGTGGCCGCGGGGCTGGGTATGATCGCCACCCGATTTGTGGACGCGGCCAGGCTGCGGCTGGATCTACGCGCCCTGGGGCTGCCGGTGGCGGCAGAGGCGCGGAAGACAGGTGGTGAAGAGTCTATCGGGTGACCATGCACTCGGCCTTATCGGGCATGAGTTTGCGTCTTACGAACAGCCGCTCGTGGAGCCGCAGTTGAGGCACTTATAGCAGGACCCGTTGCGGACCATGATCGAGCCGCATTCGGCGCAGGAGGGGGCGTCGGCCTGGGCGGCGAAGGTGACCTGGGCTCGGCCGATGCCGAGGTTGCCGAGGGTGACGCGGGCGGCGGAGCCGTTGCCGGACGCAGCCGCCTTGCCGTTGGTGCCCGGGGCGTGGCCGTTGCCACTCTCGGGAGTGGCGCTGGAGCGGGGAGAGTCGGTGGAGCTCTCTCTGGCGGGCGGCGTGGACGGCGCCGCTTCCTCCGGAGCCGCCACGACCGTGCTGCCACTCGGCGGGGAAGCAGGCCCCGCGGCGCCCGACGAGCCACTTGCTGAGGTCCCGGCGCTGCTGATTCCGCCGGTTCCGCCGAGTCCGAGGTTGAGCGGCTGCACCGAAGACTCAGCGGAAGCCGATCGGTCGACCAGACCCAGGTTCGCTCGCTCTTCGGGCGGCAGGAAGCGAGATCCCATCCAGCGGAAGATGTAGTCCACGATCGACTTGGCGATCGGGATCTCCGGGTTGCTGGTGAAGCCCGACGGCTCGAATCGGACGTGGGCGAACTTGTGGACCAGGTCGTGCAGCGGCACGCCGTACTGGAGGGCGACGCTGACCGTGGTGGCGAACGTGTCCATCAGGCCGGAGATCGTGGAGCCTTCCTTGGCCATCTTGAGGAAGATCTCGCCCGGCTGGCCGTCGGGGTAGAGGCCCACGGTGATGTAGCCCTCGTGGCCGGCGACGTCGAACTTGTGCGTGATCGCGGTTCGCTCGGCGGGGAGGCGGCGCCGGTACGGCTTGGGCTCGACCGGAGTCGCGGCCGCGGCGAGCGCGGCGGCGGCGGCATCGGCCCCCGCTTCTGCCCCGCCCGAATCCTTCTTCTTGCCCGTCATGAGCGGCTGCGACCGCTTCGAGTTGTCGCGGTAGATTGCGATCGCCTTGAGGCCCAGCCGCCAACCCTCGAGGTAGACCGTCTCGATCTCCTCGGGCGTGGCCGCCTCGGGCATGTTCACCGTCTTGCTGATCGCGCCCGAGAGGAACGGCTGGACCGCCGACATCATCCGNNGAGCGCGTGCCGTTGACCGGCTTGAAGGCGCAGTCGAAGACCGAAAGGTGCTCCGGCTTCAGCTCGGGCGCGCCTTCGATGGTCTCGCGCTCGTTGACGTAGGCCACGATCGAATCGACCTGCTCGGACGTGTAGCCGAGTTTGCGCAGGGCGCCCGGGACGGTCTGGTTGACGATCTTGAGGAAGCCCTCGCCGACGAGCTTCTTGTACTTCACGAGGGCGATGTCCGGCTCGATGCCGGTGGTGTCGCAATCCATCATAAATGAAATAGTGCCCGTGGGGGCAAGCAAACTAGTTTGTGCGTTTCTAAACCCGTTCTGACGTCCCAACTGAAGAGTTTCGTCCCAAATATCCCTTGCCGCTCGGTGAAGGTCGGTCGGAAGGCCAACCTTGTCCGGGATGCCGTGGGCGGCGTCGCGATGCTTCTGGATGACCCGCAGGAAGGGCTCTTCGTTCTTGCGGTACTCGGCGAACGGGCCGCCGTGGTCGCGCGCGATGATCGCGCTCTGCCGGTATGCCTCCGCTGTCATGACCGACGTGATCGCTGCGGCGTACGCCTGCCCTTCGG
>PMNU01000156.1:17918-18249 GCA_003165675.1 Chloroflexota bacterium | reverse complement strand
AGGCTGGCCAGGTTGCAGCTGGTGTCGTTGAGGAAGCTGAACTCGCTGCATGGGTTAGTGGCGTACTGCCGGTCCGAGTTGGAGACGGGGTTCCAGTCGTTGATCGTGGTGTCGTACTGGATGCCGGGGTCGCCGCAGACCCAGGCCGCCTCGGCCATCTCGCGGAAGAGGTCGCGGGCTCGATATGTGCCCATCGGCCGGCCGTCGACGACCGCGTGGGTCGTCCATTCGCCGTCGGCGACGACGGCGCGCATGAAGTCGTCCGTCACGCGGACAGAGTGGTTGGCGTTCTGGAACGCGACGGAACCGTAGGCCTCGCCGGTGAAGGAGG
>PMNU01000156.1:0-17850 GCA_003165675.1 Chloroflexota bacterium | reverse complement strand
CCGCCGCCCGACATCTTCTCCCTGCTCGATCGAAGGGTCGAAAGGTTCGAACCGGCGCCCGAGCCGAACTTGAAGAGCATCGCCTCGGTCTTGGCCAGGTCCATGATCGAGCTCATCGAGTCCTGGACCGAGTTGATGAAGCAGGCGGAGCACTGGGGGTGATCTTCGACGCCGACGTTGAACCAGACAGGCGAGTTGAAGCTCATCTTCTGGTGGACGAGGAGGTGGGTCAGTTCGGCCCCGAAAGCCCTGAGGTCCTCGTCCGTAGCGAAGTAGTGCTGCGCCTCCGCCCAGCCGGCGATGGTGTTGACGACGCGGTCGATCAGCTGGCGGACTGAGGTCTCGCGCTCGGGCGTGCCGAGGTGGCCGCGGAAGTACTTGCTGACGACGACGTTCGTGGCCAGCTGGCTCCAGAACGCGGGAACCTCGACGTCGCGCTGCTCGAAGACGTTGACGCCCTTTTCGTTGCCGATGGCCGCGGTCCGGATCTCCCACTCGATCTCGTCGTAGGGGTGGACACCCGGCACGGTCCAGCGGCGCGGGAAGTGGANNTGCCGGTGAAGCGGCCGTCGGGGAGCATGGGGGCGACGCTCTCAGCCATGACGGGGATGGCGGTGGAGGCGGCGGTCGTGCTGGCGCCGTTTGTGGGGGTCTCGCTCGCCGGTGTAGGGGTCGTGGCGGGCGCGTTTGCGGTCGTCTCGCTGGCAGCGGTCTCGCTCGCGTCGGCTCGACTCATTTCCTGCACCTCTCCGTGGTTCGGTGTTCTGCGGTTGGGACGCTCATCCATCTGTGTGCCTGGAGTAGCTCGTGTCGTGGCGTTGGGGTGGGGCAGCCGGAGACGATGCGTGCAAGGCGGGGTGAGTGCATCGTCCGAGCCGCCGACGGGACCGGGCTCTCCTCCCATGCCGGATGCCGGCTCGTTGGTCCGGATCGGTGTCCCTACCGTCTTCCCGGCGGTAGCTGCGACGCTCCCGTCCGCGACCCGTTCCGAATGCCGTCTCTCGTCGATTCGACCGTCCTCCCGCGGCCCGTCCGTGCGGTCTGGGGCCCTCCCGGAGGCCCGTTCGACCGTCGGAGGTTACGCCCCCCATTCCTCTGCAGTCAAGCCCCAAAACACTACATCTTGTGGTATACCGCAGAGCGGAACCACCATATCTGGGACTGGCGCTAGCTGCGACCGCGGCGGGCGACAGCGCCGGTGGACAGGCGGCGGATAACGTGTTGACGCGCTGTGGACGCCGCCGCCGCGTTAGTCCACGCCGGCCGTTGTGGCGCCGACGGGGCGCCATTCAATCGGACCACATCGATCGCTTTAGAGCGTCCGTTCTATATAGTATCGCCACTGGCAAGTCCCTGGGCCGTGAAACCCAACGCTCGGGGGAGGTGCTCCAGCCGGGCAACGCCCCAATTACACGAGGTCGTTGGCCAACGATCGCCGAGGGGAAGGCGGACGGGGATGATGCGCGGGTCTCGGTGGCCTAGCGGCCGGAGGCCGGGCGGCGGTGAGCGTTGCCGCGTTTGCGGGTCGCGCCACGACCGGGTGACCAGCGCGGACCCTCCGGCGCCTCGAAGCCGGGGTCGGCGTTGGGCCGAGGGCCCGGCGCGCCCACGGAAGGCGGGGGAGGAGACGGTCGACCGGCCGAGGGCGCAGACAGCCGCTGGCGTCCGAGCCGGTCGATCAGCCAGCCGTTCCGGACAGTTCGAGCGCCGGATCGTCGAACCGCGGCGGCCAGCTCTATGTCATCAGTCACGACCAGCAATCCCGCCGTCTTCGCGGCGAAGTCGCCTTCGGCAAGACGCACGATGAGCTCATCGGCCGTCGATCGGCCCGAATAACGGACTTCGAGGCCGGACGCGACGCGGCGGGAAACGAGGCCGTGCTCAGGCGAGCCATCGAGCACGACCACGACCTCGACGCCCGGAGGAACGATCGCTCGCAGCCGCCCGATCAGCGCCGCTGCCGGGGCTGGGGTAGGCGACCGCCGGAGCGCGTGAAGGACGTTCGTGCCGTCGACGACGAGGCGATCCACGCCTTCGAGAACGCGCCGGTCGTCAGGCACGGGAATCGCTCGGAGTGGCCATGAACCTGGCCGGGCCCGCGTCCGCCCTGCGCACGGGCCACGGTCGAGCCACTGCGGCCCGGCGATGCGGGCGTGGGCGGATCGCCGCCGCCTCGCACGTCCTGCGCCGCTCCGGTAGCATCCTGACCATGCTGCTTCTCGTCGACCTCGATGGTGTCGTTTATCGCGCTAGCGAACCCGTGCCCGGCGTCGCCGCCGTCCTGGCCGCGCGAGCCGCCGTCGGCGATGACGTCGTCTACGTTACGAACAACTCGATGTGGTACCGCGCCGACTACGTTACCCGTCTTGCGAGTATGGGTGCGCCGGTCACGCCCGATCGGGTCGTCTCCTCGGCCCGGGCGACGGCGCTGTACCTGCACGACGGCCAGCCGGAGGTCGAGAAGGTCCTCGTCGTCGGGGGCGCCGGTCTGGTCCACGAACTCCGCGACGTCGGGATCGAAGTCGTCTACTCAGGCGACGCGGCCGACCGCTGGAATGCGAACGGCCGGGATGCGGCAAGTGCGACCGGCCTGGTCGATGCGGTCGTGGTGGGCCTCGACCTCGACTTCAGCTACGCCCGACTTGCCGTCGCCGCCGAAGCCATACGGGCGGGATCCAGATTCATCGCCACGAATCGCGATCCGGTCTATCCGCACGAAAGGGGTTTGATGCCCGGCGCGGGGTCGATCGTGGCCGCCATTGAGGCGGCATCCGGCCGAACGCCTCTCTCCATCGGCAAGCCCGGACCCCTGCTTCTTGAGGTCGCCGCCCATGCCGTTGGCGGAAACGTCGCCGAGGCCGTGATGATCGGCGACAGCCTTCTGACGGATGTGCCGGCCGCCCATGCCGTGGGAGCGCGCTCAGTGTTGATGATGACCGGCATCACGACACGAGCCCAGCTGGCGGCTCAGCCCGCGGCCGACCGGCCGACCGAGGTAGCCGACGACGCGGCCGAGCTGGCGGCCGCGCTCGACAGGCTCGCGACCGCCGCTCACCGAACCTGACGTTGGGGCAGGCCCGGCCGGCGCCCTCGGGACGCCTGCCTGGGCGAATCGGCCGGCTCTCGATCGGCGTACTGTACGCAGCCTGGATGCGCCGCGTTCACCTGGACGCGCCGGCCAACTCGCCGGGATCGTTGCCAGGCGTCACGTTTCTGCGTCGTTCGGTGGATGTGGCGTGGCAGAATTGGAGCAAGCATTGTCCTGCCGGCATGGTGGCCGCCGGCGTATCTCGTTGTACCCAAAGGGGACATGCTTGGACGACCGAGCTCCCCGGACCGAGCCTCGCTCGGAACCGCGAGCTTCGTTCCAGATGCCGGCGCGACTGCGCGATCGGATCGGCCAGATGGTCCTGGTTGGCTTCCAGGGGATGACTCCCCGCGAGGCCGGATCGACGATTCGCCAGATCGCGGACGGCACTGCCGGGGCCGTCGTCGTCTACGACATGGACGGCGGGACCGGAGGGCCGCGCAACATCGAGTCCCGGGAGCAGCTGCGCGACCTGGTGGCCGCGCTCAAGGCCGCGAACGAGATTCCCGTCCTCGTGACGGTGGACGCGGAGGGCGGTTTCTATCACCGCCTGAAAGAGAAGTACGGGTTCGGTCCGGCTACGCCGGCCGCGGACATGGGCGAGCGGAACGACCTGGCCTTCACGCGAGCCGCCGCCGGGAGCATCGCGGCCCAGCTGGTGGATGTCGGTATCGACCTGAACCTTGCCCCCGTGGTCGACCTGCTGAAGCAGGGCAACCTGACGGTGACCGCCCGCCGCCGAAGCTTCTCCGCGGATCCCGCCGCAGTTGCCGCTCATGCCCGGGAGTTCATCCTCGCCCATCGCGAGTTGGGCGTGTTTACCGCGCTCAAGCACTTCCCTGGGATGGGCGGCGTCCTGCATCCCCATGCGCCCGGCCGCGGCGAGCTGATCGAGGACTGGTCCGCCGACGAGCTCGAGCCGTATCGAGTCCTGATCCGCGAGAACCTGGTCGATGCGGTCTTGGCCACGCGGGCGACTCACCCGGAGCTGGACCCGGACTATCCGGGCTGCCTGTCGGCGAAGATCATCGACGGTCTCCTCCGGCGCGAGATGGGTTTCGACGGGGTGGTCATGTCGGACGCCATGGAGATGCTGGCGATCTGGGACGTCTACGGTTTCGAGCGCGGAACCATCCTGGCGATCAACGCCGGCGTCGACATGCTGCTCTTTTGCAACCAGTCGGCGATCGTGCCTTACGACGACGACCGCGGCCCGGAAGCGGTCCGGGTCATCGAAGAAGCGGTGACCCGCGGCGAGATCGCCGAAGCTCGCATCGACGAGGCCTGCGCCCGGGTTCTCGCTCTTAAATCTCGCCGCCTGGCGTAACGCCGGAGGGCGCGCCTGCGGCGGCACCAGCTTCCGCCGCCGCCGAACCGCCTGCTCGGGGCGCTCGACGCCCTCAGCCACGGTCCCGAGGCGCAGCGTCTTGCCGTCGCATGCGCGATCTTGTCCTGGGCCACTCGTTCCGGCCCGAGCGGAGCCGCGGCGGTGTAGCATCGCCGAAATCATGACGACGCCCAACCTGCCCCCACGATCGATCGCCGGCTCGAGCCCGAGCCCGATCGAGGAGTCCGATCCGGCCGGCTGCGGCTCAGCCGTCGACATCGAGGGCGACGAGCCCGGCCTCGACAATGAGGACTACGAGCCAGGCTGGGGCGACCGATTCCGGACCCCGGCGGGCCGCGCCCTGGTTCGNNGCCGAGCATTCTCCTTCGAGTGGGTCGCGACCGGAGCTCACCTGGGGCGCGGATCGGGAACTGTCGGTCAAGCTCGACGCCGCCGTCCGCGACCTCGCCCGGCTCAACGACGATGTCGTCTCGCTCGGCGACATGGCCCGGGCGACACTGTCCAGCCTGGCCCAGGTGAACCAGGTCGGCTTGCAGTCGGCGTGGGAGGGAGGCGCCAACGACGTCAACTCGATCGACGTTGGAGCGGCCGATCTCAACGAGAGGCTGGACTGCGCGGCCTGGGATACGACGTTGTCCACCGATCTGATCAAGACCTACAGCCCGGCCCTCGTCGACCGCTACCACAAGGTCTGCCTGGCCGTGGCGTCTGTCGCGCCTCTCCAGTCGAACTGGCAGGCGATGGTCGATGGCAGCAAGACGGCGATCCGGGTCGCCAACGACATCGAAGACCACGACTCGGTCGCGGCAGATGCCCTTCAGCTGGCTACTCAGGGTCGCTATCCGGAGGCCCTGGCGAAGCTCAGTGGCGCGACGGCCGACATCGCCGACGCGAATGCGATCGCCAGCGACCTGGCCAAGACGAGCGACGTCTCCACGCTGACACAATGGCTCAGCCGGACCAAGCAGATGGACGATGCGCTGGGCCTGCTGTGGCAGTCGATGATCGACTCGAAAGGCAAGGTGACAGCCCAGGTGACGGCTGCCCTTCGAGCCGTCAACTCCGCCAAGGCTCTCCTGCCCGACGACAACTCGGTGCTCCAGGTTGTCCTGTACGAGATGGCGGGCAACTTGACCGCCAACGGCATAACGATCGAGACGGCCAAGGGCGCGCTGGCCGATGCCCTGACGGACCTGGGCGGCGGGACGGTCTCCGGCGGATAGCGGCTTCGAGGCGACTAGGTAGACTTAGCTCATCGTCACCGCGCCGGCGTCTCGCGCCGGCGCGATGGGTCAGCGGTGCCCCTAATGAGCCGCGGCCGGAGGATCTGGGAATGCAGTTGCGCGTCGTGAGCGATCAGCCCTGGGAAGTCACGGCCGACGTGCTCGCCGTCCCATTCGTGGGCGAGCCCAGGTTCGACGGCGTCCTGGCGGAGATAGACAGGCGCGCGGGCGGCGAGCTCGCCGCACTGGCCGCCTTCGGGGAGCTCAAGGCCGAGCGCTACGGCTCGGCGATCGTCGCTGCCGGGGAGCTCAGCGCCGGCCGGCTTCTGGCGATCGGCGCAGGTGACGCCGAGACGATCACGCGGCAGGTGGTCGTGCGAATTGGATCCGCCATCGAGCGGCGTCTGGCCGGTCGGAGCGTCAAGTCGCTCGCCGTCTGGCTGGGCGACCTTGGGGATCGGATCGATGGCGGAGCGGTCGCGGTCGCCGAGCTGCTCGCCAGGGGCGTCGTCGAGGGCGAGTTCGAGCCGGCCGCCATCTATCGCGACGGCTACAAGAACGTACCGCCCGCCCTGGATGAGCTGATTCTCGTGGCGCCCGGTGCGGATGCGGCAAGCCTGATGCGGGCTGCCGAACGCGGCGCAGTAATAGGTGAGGGCGCCAACCTGGCTCGAGGCCTGGCCAACCGGTCTGCCAACGACGTTACACCGGAGGTTCTGGCAGGCGAGGCCCGGGCTATTGCCGAGCGCCACGGCCTCTCCATAGACGTCATCGGGCCGGTCCGGGCAGCGGAACTGGGCATGGGCATGTTCCTCGCCGTTGGGCAGGGCAGCGACAACCCGCCGCGAATGATCGTGCTCCGTTCCGGCGAAGGGGACGCGACGGACAGGGCAGGTCGGCGCCTTGCCATCGTCGGCAAGGGCGTCTGCTTCGACTCGGGCGGCATCAGCATCAAGCCGGCGGATCGAATGGAAGAGATGAAGATGGACAAGACCGGTGCCTGCACCGTGATCGCCGCCATCGCCACCCTGGCTCGACTGGCCCCCGGTACGCCGCTGCTGGCCATTGCGCCGGCTGTGGAGAACATGCCCGGCCCGCATTCCGCTCGCCCCGGCGACGTGGTCAAGGCCATGAACGGCAAGACGGTGGACATCGTCAACACGGACGCAGAGGGCCGGCTGATCCTTGGCGACGCGATGTGCTACGCGGAGAAGCTCGGCGCCACCCATATCGTCGACGTGGCCACTCTCACGGGCGCGGTTCTACGGGCGCTGGGCGACCAGATGACCGGTGCCTTCGGTACGCCACAGGCCTGGTACGAAGCCGTGGCCGCGGCCGGCGAGCGGGCGGGGGAGCGGTACTGGCAGATGCCGATGATCGATGAGTACCGCAAGGACCTCGACAGCTGGTACGCCGACTTCACGAACACGGGATCCGCCGAGGGCGGCCTGGTCAAGAGCGCGCTCTTCCTGCGTGAGTTCGCGACCGTGCCGTGGGTCCATCTCGACATCGCCGGAACGGCGTACTTCCGCAAGAAGACGGCCTACGCTCCGGCCGGAGCCACCGGCGTGGCCCACGCGACTCTTGTGGAACTGGCCCTCGCCGGCGCCAGGTAGAGTCGCAGCTGCACGCCGCCTGTTTGGAGAGGCGCACTGCCGCTCAGGGAAAGGAGGCCAGTTTGCCGTCACTACCGGCGGGGTTCGATGCCCTCGTGCCGCTGCTCGGCCTGACTGGACTCGTCTGGGGCGTCGCGGCGGATCGGATCGCAGCTCGCTGGCCGGCCCACGAGGACGGCACCGTTCGGAACGTGGACTGGCGAACGCCGCTCGTGGCCCTCTTTGCGGCCGCGGCGCTGGCCGCGGTTCCGGTGCGTTTCGGCGATCCGGCGGAGCGGCTCCTCTTCGGCGTCTTCTTTGCCGCGTGCATCCTGCTCATGGCCACCGACCTCGACCAGCGGCTGATGCCGGATGTGGTCACGCTGCCGTTGATCGTCCTCTGCGCCGCGGCGCTCGCGTGGGGCGGCGACTCGCTGGTGTCTCGATCTCCGGCCTGGACGGCGGTGGTCGGCGCGATTGCCGTGCCCGGCCTGATGTTCCTTGCGTCGCTGCCCTTCGGCGAGGGCGCCCTGGGTGGTGCCGACGTGAAGTTCCTGGTCGCCGTCGGTCTTCTCTCGGGCCTCATCCGGATCGTCATCGCGGTCTTCGCCGGCGCGATGATCGGCGGCCTCGTCGTCTTCGCCCTGCTGATCGCACGGCGGGTGACGCTCCGTAGCTACATACCGTTTGGACCGTTCCTGATCGTGGGCGCAGTCTGGGCCGTGCTGCTACCGGCCGCCTCCTCCTAGCCCCGCCTGGCTCGCGCCGGGCCCGTCAGGTGGCGACGGTTTCCCGGCGAGTGTCGCAGCTGGGGCAGTAGTAGGTCGTGACGCTGCTCGAGCTCTGCTCGAAGCCGAGAAGGTCCGCGAGCGGCACGCGCAGCTCGTCGTTTCCAACCTTCGACGCCGGGTAGCCGCAGGCGCACCACTCGACGCTCTCGTTCGCATCGGCATGGAGCTGGTGCTCGTCGGTCAACAACGCCTCGAGTAGACCGCGCTTTTCATCTCCGGTGCCCTCGCCGTCGAGAATCGCCAGGGCTCGTTGGACCAGATCGAGGCGCGCAAACGGCGCGCTCACGGGCCGGTTGAGCGTGGCCAGAGTCGCGGCAGCGGCGACGCGGTCCCGCCATCGGGGAGCGGCGCGAAGGATGCTTTCCAGGGCCTCCACCGCGGGCTCGCCGATTTCGATGCACTTGTCCCAGTGACCCTGCGCGGCCCAGTAGTGGGCGGCAGTGGCGTTGGCCGCTTCCGGCTTCCAATGCAACCTCACGAGTGCGGCTACGATGTCCGCCCGCTCGGGGGCGTCCACGCCGTCGTATGCCGCAAGGAGGAGTGGAATGGCGGCGGAGCCGCTCTCGGCACAGCGGCGCCATTCGCGCAGAGCGACCCAGTACTGTGCGCCGGTCAGGTTCGCGGGTGGCTGCCAGCCGATCTCCGCCAGGCCTCGTGCCGCAGATCGCCGGACGCCCGGGTCTTTGTCGTGGAGCGCCGCGGCCAGGGAGCCGGCGACCTCGGCCGACCCGACGCGGGAGAGGCGTCGTGCGGCGATGTCCCGGACATCTGCCTCGTCGTGGCCGAGGGCGGACTGCAGCGGCCCGATCGCGCCGGCGACGCAGAGCGTGTCGAGCGCACGCGAGGCCGCGCGCTCCACCGCCAGGCTGGATCGTCCGGTCGACCTCTGGCGAATCTGTTCGTGAGCGAGGACGATGATCAGCGGCACCACCGCCTGGACGTCGCCGATAGCCTCAAGGGACTTGATGGCGGCCACGCGGACGCCCTCGTCGGCGTCTATGGTGGCCTTGATGAGCGTCTCCACGGCATCGCCGGCACGAATCCGGCCGAGTGCCGCCGTCGCGGCCCGGCGCGCGTCCTGGTCCGGGTCCGTCATCAGGCGGCGATAGACGGCCGTTCTTGCGGTGGCCCGAACCTCGGGATCTCGGTCCTCCAGCGCACTCACCAGCGGCTCGACCACGCGGAACCCGCCCCGCGCCGAAAGAGCGGCGACGGCCGCGCGGCGAACGCCTGGATGCTCGTCGCCCAGCAGCCCGACGAGAGGCTCGACGGCCATTGGATCCTTCAGCGGCGCGAGCGCGTCGGCGGCGGCCATGCGGATCGCGGCGTCCTTGAAGCCGAGCGCCTTGATCAGGCCCTGGGTGTCCCTCTTGGCCTCCAACTGAGCGATGTTGGGCGGACCGAAGAGCGGCATTTTGGGAGCCTCTTTCCCTCGTGGGACTGCCCGAGCTCGCGGCTCGGGGAAAAGGACATATTTGAGATGCGGCAGACGGCGGCGCTCGCAGGAGCTGCGCAATCAGAGGCTAGCACCCCTCTGGGTGCGTTTGCGAGAGTCGCAATGCTCATATTGGCGCCTGTCGGGGCGTCTGCACCTCAACCGACCGTACCTCACAAGAGTGGGACCTTAGAGCGGTGGCAGCGGAAACCGGTCCGACTTGCGTCCGTAGATGTATGATCGGGAACAGCCGGAGTCGTCCTGAGGTAGTGCCCCTCCGACGGACGGCGTCAGACCGGCGGGCGTAACCGCACAGCGCGCTCGATTTGGGCGCGCGCAACGGAGCTTGCTCGCACGATGACCGCCTCGAACGACCGCCGCGCACCTCGCCGCCGCCCGCGCCGCTGGCGGCTCCTTCAGCTTCTTCTCGGCGTGGTTGTGCTCGCGCCCGTCTTCGCCCTTCAGGCTCCGCCCACGCCCGTCAGGGCCGACGCCCTTTCGGACGCAATCGCCGAACAGCAACGCCTGGCCAAGGTGATCGCCGATCAGAAGGCCCAGCTCGCCGGCCTGTCGGCGCAGCAGACCGCGCTCAAGAACCAGATCGCGGCGACGCAGCAGAGCCTGGCCGGTGTTCGAACGTCGATCGCCGACGCCCAAACCCAGATCACGGCCCTCCAGGGCCAGATGGTCGGCGTGAAGGCTCGCTACGACGACCTGGCCGCCCAGCAGGTCCTGTTCCAAACGAGGCTCGGACAACTCACCGACCAGCAGAATCTCAAGCAGGCCGAGCTCGACGCCCGCCAGCAGATACTCGCCGGTCGTCTCGTTTCGGCCTACGAGACCGACCAGACGCCACTGCTGCAACAGCTTCTGACTGCCCACTCGCTCACCGACGCCCTTTCGGACGTCTCCTACTACGGCGACCTGGCTCAGGCGGACAAGGCCCTGGCCGACGAGATCAAGGACGACCAGCGGACTCTGGCCGAGATGCGCCAGACCGTCGAGATGGCGCGCAACGCCAACGTGGAGCTGCAGGGTGAGGTTGCCGCTCAGAGGCAGCAGCTCGATGACGAGCAGACGCAGCTGGTTGCGGCCCAGAACCAGCTGAACGCGCTCAAAGCCCAGCTCGACACCCAGCTGGCTCAGCAGCAGGCGGCCGAGAAGAAGCTCGACCAGAACAAGGCTGCCCTGGATGCGGCCATCAAGTCGAATGGCCAGGCCATGGACGAGCTCGGTACCAAGATCGACCAGCTCGTCGCCGCCCAGGGCCCCACCGGCAAGATCCCGTCGCAGTTCAGCGGCACGTTGAAGTGGCCCATGGGCGGGGTCGTCACGCAGGACTTCGGCTGCACCGGGGTCGCTTCCGAGCCGCGAGTGGGCAGCTGCGCCCACTTCCATCAGGGCATAGACATTGCCGCCCCGTGCCTCACTCCCGTCTTCGCGTCGGGGGCGGGTGTGGTCGTGTTCGCCGGCTACAACCCCTACGACGCCCCGCCGCGAGCCTGGCTCGTGATCATCGCCCACTCCACCAGCATGGTCACCTGGTACGCGCATATGACCGGCAAGGCGCCGCCGGGGATCTACGTTGGGGCGCCTGTTGTGGCCGGCCAGCTCGTCGGTACCGAGAACACGACCGGCCATTCCTCGGGATGCCACCTCCATTGGGCGGTCCGGGTCAACGGCGTGTTCATGAACCCGCGGCTGTTCCTCTAGTTCAGTTAGTTCAGTCGTCGAATCTGCCCGCCTGCCCGCGCTACCTGGGCGGCTCGATCGACGTTCGCGGCGGCCGCGACTGCCGTCCCCAGGCCGGTCGCCGAGCCAGTCGCCGCGTCCAGAGCCGGTGATGGCGGTGGGTGCTAGCATCGACCCAGCCCGGCCAGACCCGGGTCCCAACCGAGAGGACGCCCGATGAAGCGAACTCTGGCGGTGATACTCGCCGGCGGCGAAGGGGAGAGGCTCTCGATTCTCTCGTCGCTGAGGGCCAAGCCGGCCGTACCGTTCGGCGGCAAGTACCGCATCATCGACTTCACCCTTTCCAACTGCGTCAACTCGGATATCGACAACGTCGTCGTTCTGACCCAGTACAACCCCCGCTCGCTCAACGACCACATCGGCATGGGCCGGCCCTGGGATCTGGACCGTAACTACGGCGGCGTCCGAATGCTCCAGCCGTACATCGCCCGCGGCCGCGTTGCGGAGTGGTATCGCGGCACCGCCGACGCCGTCCTGCAGAACCTCAATGTCATCGAGCAGTCGCAGGGAGATGCCGTCCTGGTGCTCGCCGGCGACCACATCTACAAGATGGACTACCAGCCCTTCGTGGCCGCGCATAGGCGCCACCGGGCGGACGTCACGATCGCGGTCCGGCGCGTGCCACTCGCGGACGCGACTCGAATGGGCATCCTCGCCATCGACGACACCGACCGGATCGTCGAGTGGCACGAGAAGCCGCGCCAGCCCAAGTCGGATCTGGCCAGCATGGGCGTCTACGTCTTCTCCAAGCGAGCGCTGCATCAATGGCTGACCGACACCCGGCCGGATTTTGGGCATGACGTGATCCCGGCGATGATCGAAGGAGGCGCTCGGGTCTTCGGCTATCGCTTCGATGGATACTGGCAGGACGTGGGAACGATCCAGTCCTACTGGGAGGCGAACCTTGCGCTGCTGGCCGACGCGCCGGAGCTCGACCTCTACGACCGGGAGTGGGTCATCCACACTCGGTCCGAAGAGCGCGCCCCGGCCAAGATCGGCGCCACGGCCCAGGTCCATCGCAGCCTGATCAGCCACGGCTGCGTGATCAACGGTTCGGTTGTNNGGCCCCGGCGCCCTCGTAGGCGAGGGGACCGACTACGACGTCGTCAACCGCCGCGAGCCCAGCCGCCTCAGCACCGGCATCACTGTGGTGGGCAAGCGGGCGGTCATCCCCCGGGGTGTCCGGATTGGACGCAACGTTCTCATCGGCGAGGGGGTCAGGGCGGCCGACTTCGTGTCGAGGGTCATACGCAGCGGTTCAACCGTGGAGCGGCCTCGCGAGCGACCGGTACGGGCCGGCGCTCGCGCCCGTCCCGGCGACCCGTCGATTGAACTGGAAGCCGCTGCCGTCGACATCGAACTCGGACGGTCGGGGACCGATTCCGGCGGCAGGTCCAACTCCGGTGGGTGACGCGCCTCCGGGGGGACGAGCGACTGAGGGTATGTCGATCCTGGGCTATCCGAGACGACGGCCGGCGCGGCCTTCGATTCGCGCCGCCGCTCCCGCCTGATCGGTCGAACGCCGGTGGGTGGCGGTGTATGGCACGCGTCCGCGAAGACCGTGGCCGGTGCGCTCCTCCTGGTCGTCGCGGCCTCACTGTGGCAGGCGGCCACGCCGGCTCGCGTCGAGGCTTCCCAGACCGATCTGAGCTTCGTCTCCACTTCCACCTGGACGGCCGATCCGGCGGCCGGGCGAGTCCACGTTCTGGCGGTCGTGGTCGCCACCTCGCACTCGGGGGACAATGGAGACCGTCACTATTACTACGACAAGATCCAGATGACGCTGCCGTCGTCGTCGGCGGACTTCGGGGCGACATCCGCTAGCGGGCAACCGCTTCCACTCACGGTCGAGTCGGCCACCGGCTCGAGCGTGATCGCGGTCGTGGGCCTGGGTGAACGCCTCTACTCGGGCCAAAGCGAGTCGTTCGACCTTACGTTCGACCTGGTGGACACCGGCGGCTCGACCGACCGCGACCTCCGTCTCAGTCACAACTTGATGTCGTTCCCGGTGTCGGCCTTCGGCAGCCCGAACACGGCCGGCAGCTCGGTGTCGGTGGTGTTCCCGCCCGACTTCACCGTCCAGGAGGAGTTCGGCGGCCTGACCCGCGCAGTCTTCGGCTCCGGCCAGGTCGAGTTCTCTTCCGGCATCCTCGACGATTCGGCCGAGCTGAACGCCTGGTTCACGGCAGTCGAGCCGGTCTCCCCCGGCGACTTCAGCGTTCGGTCCGTGACCATCGGGCCGCTGAACGTGGCCCTCCGATACTGGTCCGACGACGTGGGTTGGGCGGACCAGGTCCAGCGAGTCCTGTCGGCCGGCTACCCGCTTCTGCGCGATGCGATCGGCCTGGGCGACCCGATCGGGACAACGCTCACCGTCGAGGAGGCGTCGACACAGGAGGTCAACGGTTTCAGCGGCGCCTACGACGAGGCCAGCGGCCAGGTCTACGTCTCGTACTTCGCGGACCCGTTCGTGATCCTGCACGAGATGGCCCACATGTGGTTCAACAGCGACCTCGTGACCGACCGCTGGATCCAGGAGGGCTTCGCGTCGTACTACGCCGAGCAGGCGGTCGAGAAGCTCGGATACACCGACCATGCCCCGGTCTTGACGGATCGACTGCGGCAGGCCGCCGTCCCGTTCAACGACTGGGTGACGGCGGGGGAGTCGAGTTCGGCGACGGACGCCTATCTCTACGGCGCCACGCTTGAGGTGGCCGGGCAGATCGCTGCGCTCGCCGGCCCGGACGGTCTGCGGGGCGTCTGGCAGGCGGCCCGCTCCGGAAAGGCGGCCTACCAGCCGGCTTACGCGGCCCAGACCGAGATTCTGAGCGGACGCTCGACCGATTGGCGCCGCCTGCTCGATCTGCTGGAGAGGACCACCGGCCGGTCGTTTGTGGGCATCTGGCGTGAGTGGGTCGTGGATCCCTCGCAGGCCTCCCAACTCCAGCAACGCAGCACCGCCCTGACCGCCTATGCCGCTGCGCAGAGCGCCGCGGGCGACTGGGATCTGCCGCCGGAGATCCGCCGCTCGCTCGACACCTGGCAGTTCGATCAGACCACGGCGTTCATAGATCAGGCCCGCGACGTCCTGGCCCAGCGCGACCAGATCGCTGCCGATGCGGCGAACGAGCAGACGACGTCACCCCCAACGCTCCGGACCGCGTTCGAGCGGTCGGGCCTGATCGTTGCGAGCACGGAGGCAACCAACGAGCTGGCGGTGCTCGACGAGCTGTCGGCGGCGAGCCAGGCGCGGACAGCCGGCGGCGCGGCCGCTCCACTCGGCCTCCTGGGCGTCGATCCGCAGACGGACCTGGCCTCGGCTCGCGATGCTTTTGCGAAGGGCGATCTGGGCAAGGCCATGTCTTTGGCCACGAGCGCTCGAACCGCCTGGCAGGGTGCCGACACCGCCGGCCAGATCCGCATCTTGGGTTCGCTGTGCGTGCTGGGCGGCGTGCTGCTGCTGCTCGCGCTGTTCATCTGGACCCGGGGCTATCGCAGGCGACGTCAGACGGCCCTGGCTTAGCCTGGCGGCCGCAGCATCAGACTAGCGGCCCTCGGACTCGAATCGACGAGCGAGCCAGAGGATCCCCGCCACCGATTTGGCGTCCTCGATGACCCCGCCCTCGACGGCCGCAACCGCGTCGCGCCACGGGATGCGCGACAGCCGCAGGTTCTCGTCCTCGTCGGGGCTCAGTCGGCCCTCGCCCGCCGGCCGCAGGTCCGTGGCGAGGAAGAGGGTCAGGTACTCGGTCGAGAATCCGGGGGCGCTCCAGAAGCCGCCGATCCGTTCCATCGTTCCCGCGCGATAGCCGGTCTCCTCCTCGAGCTCGCGATGGGCGGCGACCAGCGGGTCCTCGACCGCGCCGTCGTGAGTTTCGAGCGTGCCGGCCGGCAGTTCGAGCATCGCTCCGCCGCACGGGACGCGGTATTGAGTGACCAGGAGAAGGCGGCCCTCGCTGTCGAGCGGGGCCACGACGACGGCGCCGGGGTGGACGACGATGTCGCGGACGGACTCGGATCCGTCGCCGCGAACAACCCGTTCTTCCTCGAAATCCATGTAGTGGCCGCGGTGCAACGGCCGGCGGTCGACGACCCGCTCTTCGAGCGCGACGTCCGCGTCGCGGAGGTCCTCGAGGACCGAATCCAGGAGCGGCTGGCCGGTGGGAACGCGGTTCGGTCGGCGTCTGGCAGGCGAGTCGGGCATGTCCGAACTATACGGGAGGCGAGCCGCCGCTCGGCGCCTTCCGTCAGGGCTTTGGGACCGCGATCATGTCTGCCGCGATAGTCCGGGTATCGGCCACCGTAACGTCGGCGGTGTGGACCAGGTACTCGTGCGTGGAGTTGTAGTCGGCGCCGACCGCGACATAGGGCGGGTCCAGAGTGCGCACCCATAGCTCCGCGGGCAGGTTGCCGAACGCCGCCGGCCCCTGGTCGACGCCGAGCGTGTGCCACGTGCACATGCTCATGCCTCCTTTGCCGCAGAGGTCGCCCTCCACGAGAGTCACCCAGCTGGTGCCGGGCCCCTGGTAGTCGACCTCGAGCATGCCGTCGGGCGCGTAGGCATAGGTGCCGTTGTAGACGTGCCAGCCGGCCGGCAGCACCGCGCAGTAGACGGTCCACTTCATGGCGGCGGCCGCCTCGGCGAAGAAGGCCCTGTTGTCGTCGGAGCCGCTGCAGCCGGCCGCCGGGGACGTGGGACTGGGAGTGGGCACCGGCGTCGGCGTCGCGGCGGGCCCCGGCGACGGAGTCGTCGCGGGGGCCGCTGACGGGGCCGGCGTGACGTTGATGACGATGGGCGTGATCGCCGGGGCCGGCGTGACGTAGATGACGATGGGAGTGATCGCCGGAGGCGGCGTGATGTAGATGATCTCCGGCGTCCCGGCTGCGGCCGAGCAACCCGCCACGACCACGCAGCCGGCCAGCGCCAATGCCCCCACATGTGGTCTGGGGGTGCAGCACTTGTTCGCCATCGGGCCTCTCCTCGGACGCGTCGGCTGACGCCGCCCCCGTTCCCGCTGGAGACTGCCGTCGGTTACGCGGCGTCGCCCGCGATCATCTTAGGAGCCCTTCGGCAGGCGGCAATAGGCGATCGCCTTAAAGACCAACGCCCCGGCCGAAGCCGGGGCGTTGGCTCCCTGAACCGGAGAATCAGGCTGCCGGTCCGAACGGGAGCGCGAAGTTGGTGTCGGGATCGAAGACCTGGATTCGCGCGAGCGAGACCTTCAGCTCGAGCATGTCGCCCGGGCGGACCTTGTACGACGAGTCGATGACGGCCACGATGTCGCGGCCTGCGCCGGACGCGTGGATGAGCTCCTCGTTGCCGAGGTATTCGACGACCTCGGCCTTGGCGTTCACGGTGGCCGTGGCGCCGGTGATCGGGCCGAGAACGAGATGCTCGGGGCGGAACCCGACGATCAGCTGCCGACCGGTGGCGCCGATCGACTCGCGGAACTGGGGCGGGAGCGGAACCGTGATGTTCGAGCCCTGGAGGGCGATGGCGTCCCCGGTGCCCGCGACTTCCACCGTGGCGAAGTTCATCGCCGGGCTGCCGATGAAGCCAGCAACGAAGCGGTTGATCGGCCGGTCGTAGAGCTCCTGCGGCGTACCGACCTGCTGAAGGCGACCCTCGTTCATTACCGCGATCCGACTGCCCATCGTCATGGCTTCGATCTGGTCATGGGTCACGTACACGAAGGTGGTGTTGAGGCGCTGGTGCAGGCGCAGGATGTTGGCGCGCGTCTCGACGCGCAGCTTGGCGTCCAGGTTGGACAGCGGCTCGTCCATGAGGAAGACTGCCGGCTCACGCACGATGGCTCGCCCGAGGGCGACGCGCTGGCGCTGGCCGCCGGAGAGCTCTCGCGGCTTCCGGTCCAGGTACCGGCTCAGGTCGAGGATTGCGGCCGCTTCCTTGACACGGGTCTCGATCTGGGCCTTGGGGATGTGGCGAAGCTTCAGGCCGAAGGCGAGGTTGTCGCGGATGGTCATGTGCGGATAGAGCGCGTANNCTCGCCGATGCGCAGCGTGCCGTCTGTGATCTCCTCGAGGCCGGCGATCATGCGCAGGCTCGTGGTCTTGCCGCAGCCCGACGGCCCGACGAGGACCATGAACTCGGCATCGCGGATGTCGAGGTTCAGGTCGTCAACGGCGACAACGTCGCCGAACCTCTTGGTTACGTTCTCGAAGGTTACAGTCGCCATTCGGCAAGACTCCCTGTTCTGTTGGTCCGATGTCGGGCGATGCTAGCAGCCCAATTCCGCGACGCCACTCCTCTTCCGGGTCGTTCTCACCTAAACGTTTAGGGCAGTTAATCTGTGCCGCGGGCCCAGCGACCGAGCCTGGCTGCCGCCGGCTCAATCGAGACAGCCGGTACATTCAGAGTGAGTTCAGCCAGGGCTCGTACAACTCGGCCAGACTAGAGCACGATACGAACCTCACTGGAGCGCAGCGATGAGCGCAAACGAGCCGTACGACCCGCACCAGCCTCTGCCGGAGCCCGATCGACCGATGAATACTGAAGCGCCGAAGCCGCTTGGCTCCGAGCCCGTCTGGGGCCCCGAGGAGGACGTGGACGCCATGTCCGCCGCGGTCGTCGAGGCGCCTGCGATGCCCGCGCCCGGC
>PMNU01000018.1 GCA_003165675.1 Chloroflexota bacterium | reverse complement strand
GAGCCTCATCCGAATCGGTCTGGCCGGGCGCGGTCATAACGGCGCGCAGGGACCCACTCGATCGGAGGTGTCGGGCCAGCGCCCTAGTGTCCACGCCGGCGATCGCGGGGATCCCGAACTCGCGCAGCATCGTCGCGAGCTGGCGGGCGTCATCGAGCACGGCGGCGGTCGCGTTAGCCACGATCAGGCCCCGCAGCCAGGGACGCCCGGACTGGTCGTCGTGATGGATGCGACCATAGTTACCGATGAGCGGATAGGTCATCACGACGAGCTGCCCGGCGTAGCTGGGGTCGGTGGCTATCTCCTGGTAGCCGGTCTGGCTGGTGTTCACGACGAGGTCGCCCACGCCGGAGCAGTGGGCGCCAAAGGCGACGCCGGGGAACAGGCGCCCGTCCTCCAGCGCGAGCAGAGCCGGACCGAAGTCACCGACCCTCGGGTCGACGACAGAGCTGGAACGCGGAAACGGCGGCTGCTTCACACAAAAAGGCCACCGGCCTCGAGGGCGCGGTGGTTCTCGTAGCAGGTGCGCATCGACATCCTCCCCGGCCTCCCTGGACCGGTACGCCGGCCTCACAGGACCGGCCGCAAAGGTTGCCCGAAGGTTATCACGAAGGAAACGGCAAGGACGATGCCTGTCGATGCCCCCGCCGGACCCCCGCGGACCCGAGCCGGTGATGTGGCCAAGCCAACGTGTTAGGCGCCGCGGTGCCTCTTTGCCGCGAGAAGTGCAGCGTCGGCCCTGGCGGTGAGCCGGTCGAGCGTGTCATCCGGTTCGAGCCCTGCGAGGCCCACGCTGATCCCAACGCCGACGTCGTTCTGGACCGACCGGTTGATCACCTCGAATCGGCGTTGGACCTCGTCGATGTCGACCCCGCCGACTCCACACACGAACTCGTCACCGCCGTAACGAACGACCGGGTCGAAGGAGCGCAGGTTCGATCGCATGGTCCAGACGAGTGTCTGCAAGACATGATCGCCGGCGGCGTGACCATCGCGGTCGTTGATGCGCTTCATTCCGTCGATGTCGACGAAGGCGATAACGAACCGCCCATCGGCGCGCAGAGCGCGGTCGATCTCATGCCTGAGAGCGACCCTGCCTGTCTCGCGGCGAAACGCTCCCGTGAGGTCGTCAAGGTGGGCGCTGTGCAACTCGGCCTGCAGGCGAGAACGCTCCGCGCAGGCCTCGGCTCTATATCGGGCGGCCTCGTCTCGATCGGCGGAGGCAACGGCTCGATCTCGGGCGGCTTCGTCTCGATCGGCGGAGGCACGAACGCGGGCCGCTGACGCACGGGCGCGGACCCGCTCGAGCTTGTCCGCCATTGTCGCTTCAGAGGCGGCGATGGCGCGATCGAACGCCTCGGATCGAACGTCACGGTGGCGCGCCGTCTCGTCGTGCATGGCCGCAGATGCGTCGCGAGCGGTGGCCGTCTCGGACCGTGAACCAGCGTCCATGGCTCCGGCCACGTGCGCAGAAACGCGGCCGCTCGTGCCCGGTTCGCGGGCTACTGACGAGGACCCGTGGGCCTCCAGGGCCGCTCCGTCCGCTTCGAGGGGCCGCTTCAGATCGGCGTCCGCGGTGGATCGCTCTGTCTCAACGGCCTCTTGATCCGCCGCACACACGATCTTCCCGTCGTGCGGCTTGCCCGATCGGTTGCTATTCACCAGACGCCTCAGCGCGCGCACGCCAGCCAGGGGCCACACGAGACAGTTGCACGCACTGACAGTGTAGGCGCCGCTGCAACAGTCAGGCCCGTCAGACCAAACGCACAACTGCTGGGTCGACCCCTGCCGTCGACGATGTACGCCAAGGCGGCCCGGCTCGCCTGAGGACGCTGACGCGCCAACGCGGATGGGCCACGGGTATTGCATTTACCAGGCTGAGGCGGCCGGGCGAGCTTAGCTGCGCCTGCTCCACGGGTGGCTCGAGGAAGTGCTCGGGCTGGTACCTGGCCCTCGGCGCTGCCTCAGAATCCCCTCGATCTCGGCTCGGAGCCGCCGCCCGAACGTTGCCCGCAGGAGCCATTCCAGGTAGTCGGTGTCGTGGCGGGCGATCTCGCCCAGTGACCAGCCCGCATACCGCCCGAAGTCCAGGACGGTTCCGGAAGGACGGCCGGGCGGAGGGCCAGCGTGCGATGGGTCGGCTGTTCGTTGGGAGCCGGTCTCCGTACTTGTGGCCGTCTCGGCGGTTGCCCGGTTGACCGGCGTGGCACGGGAGGCATCGTAGGCGGCTCGCCGGACTGGGTCGCCAAGCACATCCCAGGCGTCGTTCAAGGCGATCATTCGACCGGCGTCGCCGCCATGATCCGGGTGGTACTTGCGCGCAAGAGTTCGGTAGGCGGCCCGGATCACTTCCAGCTCCGCGCGAGGGCTGACCTGGAGAACCTCGTAGAAGTCGGGCATGACCAGAGCCTACAACGGCCCCGGCACTGCGAGCATGGCTCAGTCGCGAGCAGGCGTCATCCGGTTCTGCCGTCCGTGGGCCTGGCTTCGAGCCAGAGCAAGGAGGTCGGCCGACTCTCGCCTCGCCGCCGCGGCGTCCTCGGTCGACTGGATGCGCGCCCGCCCCTCGCGCTTCTCGGCGGCGGTGCGCAGCAGCGTGTGGAACTCCTCGTTCAGGCGGTCCTCGTCGTCGGCCCCTGTGTCGGTTGGGCGGTGGGTGCTCTGGGTCATGCGCTGGTACTCCTCGCTCAGCTCGGCAGGGTGCGCCTGGCCGGCGACCCGGCGAAGGCGCGGATCCGGGCCAGCAACTGTGGCTCAGTCATGGGACCGCTCTTCTCCACCTCGACGCGACGAGCCGCACTCCGGCCGCGATCGTGAGCCTGGATCTCGTGCGCGAAATGCTCGACGACCTCGCCGTCGCCGACGAGCAGCAGGTCGTCGTCGATCGGCAGGGTGGCCGTGATCTGGGCGAAGAACGCCCGAATATGCTCGTCCCGGTGACCCTCACCGGCCGGGTGGTCTTCAGTCGGCGGTCGCCCGGTCGAGCGATGCCTGCCCGGAATCTGGGAGTCGATCCGCTCGCGGACGGTGACCCCGTCGGGGCCCCACCGCAAGATAGTGGCCGACGCGGCCGAGATCCAGACGCCGGTGGTCCGTGCGGTCGTCATCGAGGTCCTCCCCTGGCAGGGTGGCACACAGACAGGATCCAGGGAAACATGGATTCCGTTCCGCTGCCCGCCTGACGCAGTCTCGAGGACCGAGGCATCGGCACGGGGGTCGGACAGGCTCCCAGCATGCGCCTTCGCGAGTGCGAAAGCAATCGACGGGCCACGAGCCGGGCCGAGGATAGGGCCCTGCCAACGCCGTCTCGCCCGCGCCGAGGTTGAGGCGTTAGAGCAGCTCGGCTACTCCTGCGGCATCGGCACCCGGCCCCACGTTGCGCAACTCCCAGAGTTCGTCGTGAGTTGTGGAGTCGCCGGGACCGAGGCGGACCAGCGGGCCCAACGACTCCAGCTCGAGCGTGCGCTCGTCGCTGTAGATCTCGAGATTGCAGCCCAGGTCCGGACGCGCCGAACCGAGCGCCGCGTCGAATCGCAGGACGAACAGAACCCCGTCGCGCAGGTAACCGACCGAGCCGGTCGTGCTCCGGAAGCCGATCTTGAACGGCGGAGCCGGATTCGCGGTCAATGTCGCGGCCCGCTCGCCGAGATGCAGGCGGTCGTCTGTCCAGGCCGCGTACGGCCATAGCACAACCAGCTGGTTTGGATTGAGCCGGTGCTCGCTCGACGCCGTCGGCAGCGGCACCACCGCCACGCCGCCCGTGCGGAGCTGCGTGATCGGCCAGGGCGATATGTCGAGGGTCCTGGAGCCCTCATTGGTGAGGATATGGCGAACCGAGACTACCGCCGACTCAGCATCGAGCCGAACCTCAAATGTCTTGCGCAGACCGGTTGGCACCTCGATCGCGCCGACGAGCCGAACGGCCGGGCCGTCGGCGTCCGAAATCGACCTGAGCGTCAGTCCGGTGGAGTCTGGCACGCTGCAATCCGCCGTCTCGGGCGCAACCCAGAGACGATGCCCGCCCAGCAGCTCGTACAGCCCGTGACCGCTGTCCCAGGTCGCATCGGGCGTCTCGGCCAGGACATTGGCCCCACCGCGCATGCCAAATCCGACTATGCGCGGCCCGCCGACTGCCAGAACGTCGACCCAGCACCGGGCGTTCTCGAGTCGACGTGTCGGACGACCGTGATAGTCGCCTGACACTCCGGGTAGCCCGTCCGCGTGCTTCACCTGGTCGGTCACCGCAAGACCACCTCCACGTACACCGTCAACGTCCCGGGCACCGGCAGCGGAACCACGTCCCCTGGCACCGCCGCACCGTCCACAACCAGCGTTACGTCGTTGCCGGGTCCCTCG
>PMNU01000096.1 GCA_003165675.1 Chloroflexota bacterium | reverse complement strand
CGCCTCCTCCTGCGTGATGAGGTTCTCCTTGACCATGTCGATGGCGATCCGCATCGCTGCGGCCGCAGTTCGCTTGGCGCTGCGGGTCTGGAGCATGTACAGGCGGCCACGCTCGATCGTGAACTCGAGGTCCTGGACGTCCTTGTAGTGCTTCTCGAGCTTGTCGGCGATCGTCTTGAACTCGGCGTAGGCCTTGGGCATGTCCTGCGCCAGAGCCGCGATCGGCGACGGGGTGCGGATGCCCGCCACGACGTCCTCGCCCTGGGCGTTGACCAGGTACTCGCCGTAGAGGACCTTCTCGCCGGTGTTGGGGTCGCGGGTGAACGCGACGCCGGTGCCGGAGTCGTCGCCCATGTTGCCAAAGACCATGGTCACGACGTTGACGGCGGTGCCGAGATCGTGGGGGATCTTCTGGCTGTTGCGGTAGTCGTTGGCGCGCTTGCCGAACCACGAGGCGAAGACGGCCTTGATGGCCAGGTCCAGCTGCTCGTTCGGATCGTCCGGGAAGTCGCGGCCGATGGTGTCGCGGACGATCTTCTTGTAGGTGGCGACGAGGGCCTTGAGGTCCGCGACGTCGAGGTCGGTGTCCTTGGCGTCCTTGCCGTGGCGAGCCTTGGCGGCGTCGAGGGCCTCGTCGAAGCGGTTGTATTCGACGAGCGAGCCGTCCTTGCTCTTGAGCGAGCGGGTCGGGACATCGAGCACGATCCGGCCGAACATGCTGATGAAGCGACGGTAGGCGTCCCAGCCGAAGCGCTCGTTGCCGGTGATCGCGATGAGGCCCTGAAGGGACGCCTCGTTGAGGCCGAGGTTGAGGACGGTGTCCATCATGCCCGGCATACTGAACTTGGCGCCGGAGCGGACGGACACCAGAAGCGGGTTCTCCGGATCGCCGAGGCCCTTGCCGGTTTGCTGCTCGACGACCTTGACCGCCGCGAGGACGTCGTCCCAGAGGCCGGCCGGGAGCTTCTTGCCCGCGGCGAAGTAGTCGTTGCAGGCTTCGGTGGTGATGGTGAAGCCAGGGGGAGTCGGCAGACCTGCGTTGGTCATCTCCGCGAGGCCGGCACCCTTGCCGCCCAGCAGATCCTTCATCCCGCCGTTGCCCTCGGCCTTGCCGCCGCCCCAGGCGTAGATGTAGCGCTTGGCGGCCTTGTAGGTCCTGGTGCCAGAGTCGGCCATGGGGGTTTCATTCTCCTTGGATGCGGGGACTGTCGCGCCGCGGACGGCGGGGGAGCGCCCGGGCGACGGAATCGCACGATGTCCTGCAGATTGTACAGGCCGCGCGCTACGTTCCCTCGCGTCCGAGAGGCACTGCGAGTCAGTACCGGGGTCCTGCGGCGGACGGCCCTTCGGCCCGACGGGACGGGACCCTTGGCCCCGCGGCGGCATTCGACTCCGGGTTACTCGGGCGTCTCGCCCTGCACGGCCGATATCCCGCGATCGATCCAGGCGATCCACTCGTCCAGTCCCTGACCCGAAACCGCGGACAACTCCAGCACCCGCACCGTCGGGTTGAGCAGGTGCACGTCGGCCTCGAAACCGGCTCGATCGAACGACAGGTGGGGCGCCAGATCGATCTTGTTCAGCAGCAGCAGGTCCGCGGCCGCCACGAGGTAGGGATGCTTGGCGGCTTTGTCGTCGCCCTCGGTGAGGCTGAACATGCCTACTTTGGCGGTCTGACCCAGGTCGAATCCCACGGGACAGATCAGATTCCCCACGTTCTCGATGAAAAGCAGATCCACGCCCTCGAGGTTCGTCTGGTCCAGGGCGACGCGGACCTGGCCGGCCTCGAGATGACAACCCTCGCCGGTGGAGATCTGGACCACCCGATCGCACCAGCGCGCCAGACGATCGGCGTCTCGCCGCGTCGCCAGATCGCCAACCAGGACGGCCGGTCGGCGGCGTCCCTTCAACCGCTGCAGAGTAGCCTCCAGCAGAGCGGTCTTGCCGCTTCCGGGCGCGCCGATCAGGTCTATCGCAAAGACGCCGCGGCGCGCCAGATCGCCCCGCGTCATCGCCGCGACGTCGTCGTTGGCCTCCAGAACTCGCCCCACCATGGGCATGCGGACGGTTCGTGCCTGTTCGTTCATCTATGCCTCGCCGTCGTCGACCGTTATCGCGACCAGGTCGAGCTCGTCTCCCCCCAGCGGTGCCGGCGTCGCGTTGCCGCACGCGCAGGATACGAAGGGAACCGAACTGGTCCACTCCCGGCCGCAACTGGAGCACGTGATGGACCACGGGCGCAGGTCTACCTCAAGCTCGGCACCGGCCATGGGGGTGCCGAACGTCACAGCGTCCCAGCACATCTTCAGGGCATCGGGCTCAAGACCACGCAGAGCGCCGATTCGGATCTCAACTCCTCGCACGCGCGCTCCTGCGGGGGCGTGCGCGAGCACCTGAGTAGCGAGGGCCTCGGCTATCGAAAACTCATGCACGACCGGCATACTAGCTCACCTCGTTGGCCCGGAGCCTCGATGGCCGCCGGCCAGCTCTCGCCGCCGGCGACGGCCGCACCGTGCTCGACGAGGGCCGCAAGACGTCCGCGNNCGCTGCTAGGCTGGCAGTAGCAGCTCGGCGTACGGGCCACCCGTTCCGACGGTCCCACGACGTGACCTTCGGCCCCGTCCGTAGGTACAGACCGCGCGTGCCGGCAAGCGCCTTCAGCGGGCACCATTACCAGGAATGCATACTGGCTTAGCTAACAATTCTGCCGACCCACTGTACCGGAGCGAGATGCACCCCATCGTCAGCAAGGCGCAGCTGTCGCCGAACGTCACACGCCTCGTCGTGGTGGCGCCTCGAATCGCCGAGATCCGCCAGCCCGGGCAGTTCGTGATCGTCCGCCGCGGACCCGGCGCCGAGCGCATCCCACTGACGATCGCCGACGTCGATCGAGCCGCCGGCACGATCACGCTGGTCATCCAGGCGGTCGGCAAGAGCACCCACGAGCTGACCTCGCTCGACGTGGGCGACGCGATAACGGACATCGCCGGGCCGCTCGGCAAGCCCACCGAGCTGCTGACGAGCGGCCACGCCGTGTGCGTGGGGGGCGGCGTGGGGACCGCGGTCGTCTACCCCATTGCCCAGGCCCTCGCCAGGAACGGCGTGAAGGTGACGAGCATCATCGGCGGCCGCTCCAAGGAGTGGGTCATCTGCGAGCAGGAACTCCGAGCATGCGGAGAGGTGATCGTCTGCACGGACGACGGCAGCTACGGCCGCCACGGCTTCGTGACGGAAGCCCTCAAGGACCTGTGCGAGGTCGGCGGGATCGACGAAGTGTTCGCAGTCGGTCCGGTGCCGATGATGCGGGCNNGACGGCACGGGCATGTGCGGCGGGTGCCGCGTCTCGATCGACGGGAAGAGCCAGTACGCTTGCTGCGACGGCCCTGAGTTCGACGGTCACAAGGTCGACTTCCGCCAGTTGGCCGATCGACTCAACACCTATCGCGAATTCGAACAGGCCGCCCTGGAACGCTGGCAGGCGAGCCATTCCGACGCGCCCGGCGGGCCCGGAATGGCTTCGCGCGCGGAGGCCCACTGATGGACGACCTGACCCTCTCCCGCCGCGCCGCGGAAGGTCGGGAGCCGCTCCCCAAGAAGGAGCGAATGAAGATCCTGCGCGGCCAGATGCCCGAGCAGGACGCCATGGCNNGTCAACATCCCCAACTTCATCCGCCTCCTCGGCGAGGGCAACGTCAAGGCCGCGGCCGATTCGCTGCTCGGCGACAACGCCCTGCCGTGCGTCACCGGGCGCGTCTGCCCCCAGGAGACGCAGTGCGAGCAGGTCTGCC
>PMNU01000040.1 GCA_003165675.1 Chloroflexota bacterium | reverse complement strand
CAAGATCGGCCTGGTGACCGGCAAAGGTCTGGCGGGCGTGCTGCGCGAGCACTATCACCGTGCCCTCTATCCGGCGGTCATCGGCCTGGTCATCGCCAACACCTTGAACGCCGGGGCGGACATCGGCGCGATCGCGGCGGCCATCAACCTGCTAGTGCCGATCTGGCCGAGCGTGCTCATCGTGCCGGTCGGCCTGGGGATCATCGGGCTTCAGGTCTTCGGCACTTATCGCCTCATCGAGAAGGTCTTCAAGTGGCTGTCCCTGGCCCTGCTTGCCTACATCGGGGCAGCCCTGTTCGCGCGGCCCGACATCGTGAAGGTTCTGCTCGGATCGCTGGTCCCCACGATCTCGCTCGACCCGAAATACATCGGCATTCTCGTCGCCCTGCTCGGCACCACCATCTCCCCCTATCTCTTCTTCTGGCAGGCCAGCCAGGAAGTCGAGGAGCAGATCAGCGTGGGGCGGCGTCTCCTCCGACACCGCCAGGGAGCCACGGGCTTTGAGCTCAAATACGCCCTGTGGGACACGATTGCGGGGATGGTCTTCTCGGAGATCGTGGCGTATTTCATCATCCTGACCACGGGCGCCACCCTCTTCGTGGCCGGCAAGCACGACGTCGCCTCGGCAACCGATGCCGCTCAGGCTCTGCGCCCGCTGGCCGGCGACGCCTCGGCTCTGCTGCTCGCCATCGGGCTCATCGGAGCCGGTGTGCTGGCAGTGCCTGTGCTCACCGGGGCAGCGGCCTATGGCGTCTCCGAGGCCTTCGGTTGGCGATCAGGGCTCGATCGCGAGCTCACCCGAGCGCCGCAGTTCTACCTGGTCATCATCGCGGCAACGCTTGTCGGGATGGCGATCAACTGGCTGGGGATCAACCCGATCACCGCCCTGGTCTTGAGCGCCGTGCTCAACGGCCTCGTCGCTGCGCCGCTGCTCATCCTGATCATGCTCGTCTCGAACGATCGCGCTGCGATGGGCGAGAGGACCAACGGCCGTCTCCTCAACATCCTCGGGTGGATCACCACGACCGTTATGAGCGTGGCAGGCCTCGGCCTCATTGTGACGACCATCGTCGGGTAGGGAACGCGCGGTGGCGTGGCTGGCACCTGCTTGAGGCCCGCCTCGCCCGAGAATGCCCTCTGGGCTCCGTTGTTTCCTGATTCGGGGCGAGCCTGAGGGTCCTCATCCTCACGGGCGTCGCTCAGGCAGGGTCAGACTCAAAGGGGATCGACGCCGGCTCCGCTCATGTGGTCGAGTTGGCCAGGCCCAATGGAGGAGGCTTTCATGGCTCGCACCGGCATCTTCAGCAGCAATAAGTCGCTGCTTGTCCTCGTGGCCTGCATCTGCTTCGCGATCGCGGTGCTTACGACGGCGGGTCTAGTCTCATTCGGCAAGGTCGACTGGACGAACCTGGGCCTGTTCTTCGGCTTCCTTTCGTTCATCTTCTGATCCTTCGGACAAGCCAAACTTGCCCCTCTCAGCCGCAACAACGGCGGAAGGAGACATCTGTGGGAACTGCTGAGATCAGCACCAAGAAATCGTTTTCGCGCGATGAGGCGCTTGCCGTCGCGACCGAGCTCGGGATGGACTTCGAGGCGCTGAAGTACGACCTCGAGCAGTTCCGGATGGGACTGGACGTCGAGCTCGAGCACGGACTCCGGAGCCCTAAGACCGACGTAACCGGGGACGACTCGATCCTGACCGGTAAGATCGCTCTCGCCCACCTGAACGAGTTCCCGGACTACTACACGCGCCTGGCCATCCTGGAGAGCGAAGCGGACCGCCACTGGAGCACGCGCAAGTAACGTTGGGTCATCGCGACCCACGTTTGAGAAGAACGGGTAACACTGGTCGACGCGAACCGTTTCTCACGTCAAGGTGCGTGCGAGACGGCCGGTCGAGGCGAGGGCCAAGCGTGTCGATATCTGGGGGCGAGTCCGAGTCTCGGGGCGGTCCATCCGCGGTGCAGGTTCGACATCGAAAACGAATCGTGGGTCTTGTCGTCGTCGCGGCCGTCGCGGTCGCGGTCGCCGTCGCCGCGACCGGGGGCCGGTGGCCGCTCAGTCCGGGCCCGTCTGTGGCGTCTCCCAGCCTGGCCTTCGGGGCCCTGTACCCGGTGAATCCCAACGGCACATCCGTGGACGACGACCGGTGCCTGACGCCAGCCCAAGACTATGGTCAGAGTCAGCCCGACTGGGGAGAAGACTACCTGAGCGGCGGACGGCTCTACCTCAACTTCACCGGAGCGCCCGAGGCCCACGTCGCCGCCGTTCGCGAACTCCTGCCTTCCGACTGCTCCGTATACGTGCGAATCGTTCCCGTGTCGTCGGCGGTGGGTCGCGCTCTCCAGGATCGGATCGGGATCGACAGGGGGTCCCTCGAGGCGGCCGGTGTCGAGGTCAACTCGATCGGCTTCGATCCCATCACCGACAAGGTCAGGGTCGGCGTCACCAAACTCACGCCCCAGGTCCAGGCCGAACTCGAGCGGCGATACTCGAAGGAACTGATAGACGTGGTCCAGGAGGCACCCGCCGTCCCCGCGGCGTCATGAGCTACCTCGCTACGCGCCGACCACTCGGTTTCGGCCGGCCTCCTTGGCCATGAAGAGGGCAGCGTCTGCCCGGCCGATCAGAGCGTCCTTCGTGGGTTCGTCGGTATACATGACAGCGCACCCGGCGCTCACGGTCGAACGCAGCGGTCGTCCGTCGGCGTCGGGCACCGAGCGACCCTCGAGCTCCCGGCGGACTTCGTCGGCGCGGCGGGTGGCCTCGGGGAGGCCGCAGTCCTCGAGAATCGCGACGAATTCCTCGCCACCGTATCGCGCCACGATGTCGGCGGAGCGCAGCCGTACCCGCAGGATCTCGCCGAACAGACGAAGCAAGGCATCGCCGGCCAGATGCCCGTGGCTGCGATTGAAGTCGCCGAAGTGGTCGAGATCGAACATGATCGCGGCCAGGCTTCCGGCGGGTGCGTGGCGCTTGAAACGAGCGATAGCCAGGTCCAGCGAGGCGTCGAAGTGCCGGCGGTTGTACAGCCCGGTGAGCCCGTCGTGGATCGCGAGGGCCGCTACTTCTTCGGCGAGGTAGGCATTCGCGAGCGCCAGAGCCGCGTGTGAGCCGAGCAGGGCGAACACCTCGCGCTCGGCTTGCGTGAACGGCGCGTCGGTCTTGAACCGGCCCACGGTGATCACCCCCAGCACGGTGTCCTCGTTGATGAGTGGCACCCCAACGGTCCGGATCGTTTCGTACTGCAGATAGTCCCGCAACGCCGGGCTGGACTGGGCGCGTGGATGGGGTTCAGTGAGGACGATGGCGCGCTCGGCGATGGCGCGTCCCGCCGTCCCGTCGCCCGGCGCGATGACCGCGCCGACAGCACCTGGGGCGAGCCCGCGAACCGCGCTGACGCGGTACTGTCCATCGCGCCGATCTAGCAAGGTGATCACCGCCGTGTCCGACGGCACGACAGAGCCGACGGCGGTGGCCAGTGCCGCCGCCAGGCGCCCGGGTTCTCGAATCGCGTTGACGGCTGCACCGAATTCGGCAAGGGCCGCGAACAGGCGCACACGATCGCGCAGGGCCTCCTGCGTCTGGCTGCGCCGCAGAGCACTCGAGAGCCGGTCCGCGATGGCCCGTGCCAGGCGCAGGTCTTCCGGCGTCAGGCCATCCGACCTCGCCGACTCGATGTTGAGGACGCCGAGCGTCGCCTCCCCGCCGAGCAGCGGAGCGGCGATCTCGGCCACCACGCCCCCCTCCCCGGACACGTAGTCGGAGTCGTTGCGAACGTCGGGCACGAGCTCCGCAAGGCCGGTCCGATAGACGCGGCCGATCACACCCTCGCCGGCGTCCAGTCGTTCGGGCGCGGCCCGATACCCGCGCTGCGCGCCCAGTCGCAGGCTGTGCCCGTCCGCGATATACAGCGATAGGAAGCGGTAGCCCATTCGCGTCTCGAGCTCGCCCAGCACCGCGTCGAGCGCCGATTGGGCCGGCCCCTGCTCCGAAAGGAGGCGTCCCACGGCCTCGATCCCGTGCAGGGCGTCGTCCCCCCGGCGGGCCTCGGTGACGTCCATCCCGGTCGCGATCACCTGGGTGACGGCGCCCCGATCGTCGGCGAGGCAGGTGTTCTCCCAGCTTATGAGCCGCAACACACCCGCCCGCGTCACCCAGTGGTTTTCGAAGGTGTTGGGGTAGGCGCCCGCCTGGAGATCGGCAAACGCGGCTCGCACCCTTTCGACCTCGGCCGGCGGGATCACGACGTCCCATACGGGTTGCCCGGCTACCTCCGCGAAGGTGTACCCGCTCAGACGCTCGCAGGCACCGTTGAAGCGCACCACGCGACCCTCCGAGTCGAGGACCAGCACGAGCGCCCCGATGACGTCGAGGACCGAGCTGACGAATCGTTCCTGGTCGGCCAGCTTCTGCTGCGTCTCGTGGATGGCGGTGATGTCGCGGCCCACGGAGACGCTGCCCAGGAACCGGCCGTCCGACATGATCGGTTCCACGGTCGAGGCGAGCCAGATCTCGCGGCCGTCGCGAACCCTGACCGTGCCCGTTCCGTGCCACGTCCGGCCGGCCTTCAGCGTGGCCTGGAACTCGTCCTCGTCGCCGGGCTGAGCCATCCGGTAGGGCAGCAACTCCTCGAACGGTCGGCCCACCGCCTCTGCCGCCGCGTACCCAAACAGGCGCTCGGCCGAGGTTGTCCAGTGCGTGATCCGATTGGTCGCATCGGTCGCAAACACCGCGTCGGAGATGTGGTCGAAGAGGAGGCGTACGTTGTCGCCCCCTTTGAGAGCGGCGTGGATCTCGGATGTGTCTGCGGGGGAGCCGTCGGCATGCGATGGCTCGGTCGTGGGCGCCCGGCGCCCCCCACCTCGGGGTCCAGTGCCGCCCGTCCGGCCGTGCGATGAACGAGATCCCGACCGTGGGTTGCTCAATGCGAGTCACCCGTGTGCAGGACGTCCGCCGAGACCGCGTGGACTTGATTGGCCAGGCGAGATGGCCTCGGCCGAACCATCATGGTTCGTCGCTATGGACAATACAACGGCTGTCGCCGCTGCGGTCGAGTACGCGGTTCTCCATCGGCGACGGGCCGCGGTCGCTCTCGGCGGCCGACTAGGCGGCGGACTAGATGCTCGCGAAGGCGACCGCGAGCTGCCCGGCGAACCGGGCGTTGTTGACGATGAGCGCGACGTTCGCCCGCACCGAGCGGCCCGCGGTGATCTCAGCCATGCGGGCGAGGAGCCACGGTGTGAGGGCCGGGCCCTCGATCTCGGCGGCGGCAGCGTCCGCGATCGCCCGTTCGACGGCCGCGCGCGCGTCGGCAAGAGGGTAGGCGTCCGCTTCGGGAACCGGAACGCAGAACAGCACGCCTGATCCGAGACCAAGGCCGAAGTGGGTCGCGACCAGCCTCGCGGCGGCCGCCACGTCCGGGACGGAGGCGGGAGCCGGGATGCCGCTTTCGCGCGACCAGAATGCGGGCATCTCCGCAGTGCCGACGGCCACAACCGGGACGCCGCGCGTCTCGAGGTACTCGAGTGTGGCCGGCACGTCGAGGATCGCCTTGGGGCCGGCGCAGACGACGGCGACCGGCGTCCGAGCGAGCTCCTCGAGGTCGGATGAGATGTCGAGAGTGGGTGGGGCCGACTTGCCCGGCATGCCGAGTGCGCCACGGTGGACGCCGCCGATCCCGCCGGTGGCGAAGACATCGATCCCCGCTGCAGCGGCGGCGATCATCGTCGCGGAAACGGTCGTTGCCGCCCAGCCGCCGCCGATGAGCGCCAGGGAGAGGCTCGGCCTGGACGCCTTCATCACGCCTTTCGCGGTGGCCAGGGTTACCAGCTGCCCCTCGTCGAGGCCGACGATGATCCGGCCACCGCGAATGGCGATCGTCGCCGGGACGGCGCCGCTTTCGCGAACGGCGAGCTCGGCCGCGCGGGCCACCTCGACGCTCTGCGGGTACGGCAGGCCGTGGCTGATGAGCGTCGACTCGAGGGCGACGACGGGACGGCCCGCGGCGATGGCGTCGGCGACCTCGGGGGCGAGCGCGAGCCGGTCGTGCAAACCGGCCGGTGTGGAATGCTCGTGCCCTGTCTTCATGACGCCGATGGTACAGCCCCCGCCGGCGCGGACCTCGAGAGCGAGTCCGGCGGCGAGCGCGAGCCGGGCCGAGGGCCGCGAGCCACAGCGATCAGCCGAATGCGAGCTCCTCGCGGGGCCTGAGCAGCTGGCGCCTCGCGAATCGGTGGCCCGCGACCGCGCCGCGCCGGAGGCCGGCGGCGGTCGAGGCGCCGTCCCGCCGGGCGGCGAGCCAGCCGAGGATGAAGCCGGCGTCGAAGGCGTCCCCGGCACCCGTCGTATCGGACGCTGCGACCGCTCGGGCCGCAACCTCGAGCCGGCGCGCTTCGACTCCCTCGCGGTAGAGGAGCGTGGCGCCCTCTGCGCCGCGCTTCAGGACCACGATCGGGGCGATGTCGAGGAGCGCCTCGTCACTCGTCGCGAGCGCCCGCGCCTCAATGCCGGCCGCGAACAGCAGGTCGGGTTGGGCGCTCCGAACGACCTCGATCGCCCCGCGCTTACCAAGGGCAACGAGCGGACCGGCCGACGACAGGTCCACCGTCACGAGCGCTCCGGCGGCATGGGCCAGCTCGGCCGCTCGCCGTCCGGCCTCGCCGAGCGGGCGATCGAGGAGCGAGTAGGTTGGGATGTGGGCCAGCTCGGCAGAGGCGAACCACTCGGCGCGCAGGTGCTCCGGGGCCAGGTGGAGTGCCGCGCCGCGATCCTGGACGAAAGAGCGCTCGCCGCCCGGCGCCACAAAGACGCCGACTCGGCCCGTTGGCTGCCCGGCTCTGTGAACGACCCGCGGCGTGACGCCGTCCCTTTGGATCGTCCTTACGAGGGCACGGCCCGCGGCGTCCCGCCCCACTGCGGCCACCAGGCTGACGCGCGCCCCGCCTCGCCCGAGCCAGCGAGCCGTGGTCGTCGCCGAGCCGCCCTGGCGGAGCATTACCCGGCCGGGGACGTCCGTTCCCGTCTCGAGCTCGGTCGCGGGTGCGAGGACGACGTCGACGACGAGGTCGCCGACCACGACGATTCGCGGACGATGCCTTCGCTCAGGCATCCGATGGGCTCCACCCGCTGCGGTCATGCCGTCCGGCCCTACGCAGCGCTCGCAGATTGAGGGCCAGACCCAGCACGAATGCGCTGCCGCTCACGACGGGGATGCGCCGGCTCATCCAGACCCGCATATGGAGAGCGCGGCTCCAGACCGGGCGGCGGGGCATGTTCATCACGACGTCAGGTTAGAGCGTTCGCGCGGGGAGATGCTGGGCGGCGGTCCCAAGTCGCTGCCCGGACCGGCGCTTGACGCGCGCCCGCCGCGCCGAGTTACCTTGTCTTCCACTTGGCGATCGGATAACGCGAGGAGCCGGCTCAATGACGGGGATGAAAGGCGATCGGGCCAGGCCGGCCGGCAACGTCTCATTGCCCCAACTCTCAGACTTCGACGCGGGCCGCCTCGAGAAGGGCCACGACTACGACGCGATCGCGTTCACGGACCAGGACTTCACCGGTCAGGACGCGAGCGACGCCCGGTTCCTGGAGTGCCGCCTGGATCGGTGCCGCGTCGACGGGCTGACGATGCGCCGAGCCCGTATCGTGGATTGCTGGATCGCCGACGCCAACGGGGCGAGCGTTGACCTAGCCGACTCGACCTGGCGCGATTCCCAGATGACGGGCGGCCGCCTCGGCGCGGCGATACTGGCCGGCGCGAAATGGAATGGCATTCAGCTTCGGGGCGTGAAGCTCGGGTACCTGAGCCTCGCCGGTGCCCGACTCGCCGACGTGGTCTTTGAGGACTGCGAGATCGGCTCCCTGGACGCCTCGTCCGCCCAGCTGCGCTCGGTCGCGTTCGTCGGCTGCAGCGTCCAGGAATTGAACGTTTTGGAAGCCACTCTCTCCAAGGTGGACCTGTCGCGCTCTGCCCTGCGGTCGCTAGTCGGGGTCGACAGCCTCCGCGGCGCCATCCTCAGCCCGGAGCAGCTGATCGATCTCGCGCCAATGCTCGCCGCCCAGCTCGGCATAGAGGTTCGTCCAGACTGACCGCGCCGGGCACGGAGGGGGGCTGGAGCGGGAGACCGGATTCGACCCCACGACATCCTGATTGGCAAGCGACCTAACGGGCCGCATCGAAAGGATTCTCGATCTCGACTCCGGCGATCCGGCGTCCAGCCTGGAAATCCTCGCTGACGAGGCGGACAGCCCCGGCACGTCGAGCGGCCTCGACGATGAGGGCATCCCAGAACGACACCTGGGCCCGCTCCTCGAGGGCCGCAGCGTCGAGGATCAGCCCGACGTCGATCTGCACGACCGACCACGTCGCGTAGAGCGTGACGATTTCGCGAGCCTCCGACCGGCGCATCGGTGGCTCGAACTTGCGCGTCGCGACGACGTAGAACTCCTGGAGAACCTGGGTGCTCACGACCCCCGAGCGGTCCGCCCACAGTTCCTCGAGCACTGCTCGTGCGATCGGTTGCTTCTTGGTCTCGCTGGCGTCGTGGGCGTAGACCAAGACGTTGGTGTCGACGAACGTCCGCCGGCCGGCGGTCATCGGTTCTGAGGTGCCTGACGATCGTGCAGTTCGTCGCGCGTCCAGCTCCGACTGCCGCGGGGAGCCGCCTTCTTCAGGATCGCCTCGGCGCGCCCGCGAGCCAGCTCGACCCGCTCGTCCTCGTCCACGAGCTCTATCAGCCGCGTGGCCGCGAGCGCGCTAACCGACGTCCCGCGTCTCGCGGCCACGATCCGCGCACGCTTGATCACTTCCGCGTCCATTTGCAGGGTCAGATTTGCACGCGCCATCGCTCACTCCACAGTTCTGATGTGGTCCACAGTATACCACGGGACACGCGGAAGGACCCTCACGATATCGGAACTGAAGGACGTGGATCGGGAGACAGGATTCGACCCGGCGACATTCTGCTGGGAAGGTCCTGCACTCGTGAGCGTAGCGGCACGAGCGTGGATCGGTGAGCGTGGGTGGCTCAGTCAGGGTGTCGTGATCAGCCTGCCGGCGCACGATCGCTTACGCCTCGCTCCCCGTTCCGAGGAGTGCGAGACAAGAGCGCGTGGAGTGACTGCGTGACTCCATCGGGCTAGTTCGCGCAGGGCGCCGCGTCNNTCCTCAAGAAGCAGCCAACGGTGAAGGCTCCGGCCGAAACGTTCACCGGCGATGCCTGGTTCGACGTGATTGCTCGCGGTGAGGAACCATCGCGTATCCGCGTCAGCGTCGTTCGGTTCGCGCCCGGCGCGCGCAACGCCTGGCACGCGCACTCGGTCGGGCAGACCGTGCACGTGACCGAAGGCGTCGGGCTCATCCAGGCACGCGGAGAGAGAGCTATCGAGATCCACCCCGGTGACACCATCCACACGCCTCCCGGCGAGTGGCACTGGCACGGCGCCACGCCGGACCGATTCATGACCCACCTGGCCATGTGGGACGCACCCGCCGAGGGTCCCGAGACTGAGTGGGGCGCGCTGGTCACCGACGCCGA
>PMNU01000003.1 GCA_003165675.1 Chloroflexota bacterium | reverse complement strand
GACCAGACGATCGTGGGCCCGGTCCTGCCCCACATCTCCACGGAGCTGAAGGGCGCCGACTACTACACCTGGGTCGTCACGGCGTATCTCCTCACGAGTACCGTTTCGATCCCGGTGTACAGCAAGCTCTCGGACGTCTTCGGCCGAAAGCCCATGCTCCTCGCCGGAATCGGCCTGTTCCTGGTTGGCTCGGCGCTCTCGGGACTGAGCCAGACCATGTGGCAGCTGATCGCCTTCCGCGGCCTCCAGGGTCTCGGGGCCGGCGCTTTGTTTCCGATCTCACTGGCGGTCATCGGCGATCTCTTTACGCCGGCCGAACGGGCCAAGTATCAGGGCCTCTTCGGGGCTGTCTTCGGCATTGCGTCTCTCGTCGGGCCGTTTGCCGGCGGCATGCTGACCGACAACCTTTCCTGGCGCTGGATCTTCTATGTCAACCTGCCACTGGGACTGGTGTCGCTGTACCTGATCTGGCGTCTGCTGCCCACGGTGCGTCAGACGGGCGCACGCTTCAACCTGGACACTGCCGGTGTGGTCACGATGGCCCTGACGATCGTTCCGATCCTGATTGCTCTGACCCTGGCGCAGAACGGCGATTGGGCTGCCCCTGGCGTGATTGCCGGTTTCGCAATCGGCCTCGTTTCGCTCCTGGCGTTCCTCGTCGCCGAGACGCGTGCCGAGGACCCAGTGATCCCGCTCAGCCTCTTCCGGAACCGCACCTTCGCAGTTTCCGGNNTCCGGGCTAATCGTCAGCCGGACGGGGCGCTACAAGCTGCTCATGATCGGCGGCGCGCTGGTGCTGGCCGTTGGACTGGCCTTCTTCACGAACCTGCGAGCAGACACACCGACGCCGGTTGTCTGGGCGTGGATGATCGTGGCCGGGATCGGCGTCGGGCCGACGATGACGGTCTTCACCGTCATCGTCCAGAACGCGGTGCCGTTCANNCCGGCGTCGGCGATGCCGGCAACCGCACCTTCAGGGTTTGACATGGGCTCGTTGACGTCGGTGGGAGGCGGCTCGAGCGGCGGTTTCGGGCAGTTCGTGTCTCAAGTCCCGGCGCAATTCCAGCTCGCCATGGTGGACGGATTTCATCAAGCGTTCTCGATGGCTCTGGCCAACTCGATGTGGATCGTCGTCGGGGCGGGTGTGCTGTCGCTCGGGGCGGCGCTGCTGCTGAAGGAGCTGTCTTTGAAGACGACCAGCGGGGCTCAGGACGCCGAGGCGCACCTGAACCGGATCGCAGCCGAGACTGTCGAACCGTGATGGTCCTCCTTCCAGGAGGAGCGTGCCACCGCCGGATCACTCGGCGGCTTGACGTCCGGCCGGGCAGACGCGTACGCTAGCACGTACGTATTGAGATAAGACGACCATGATCACCGTCACCGCAACCGAAGCGCGCAAGCAGCTTTACAAGCTTCTGGACGACGTGTCCGACTCGCATGAGCCGGTCCAGATCACCGGCAANNGGCATGCGCGAGTCCATCATCGAGGGCATGGCGACGCCGCCGGAGGAACTCGACGGCGAACTCCACTGGTGAGCTGGGAGCTCGTCTACACCAGGCAGGCCCAGAAGGACGCTGAGAAGCTGACCGCAGCCGGGCTGAAACCGAAGGCTCAAGCCCTCCTGGCGATCCTCGCAGAGAACCCGTATCAGACGCCTCCCCCTTTCGAGAAGCTCGTGGGCGACCTGTCCGGTGCGTATTCCCGACGCATCAGCATTCAGCATCGCCTGGTCTACCAGGTCCTCGACGATGCCAAGACCGTGAAGGTGCTTCGAATGTGGACGCACTACCAGTAGACCGGACGCGGGCAGAGGCGCTCTCTGCGTTACCCGGCGCCTTCGAGCCACCTCGCCATGCCAACGATCTCACAGGCGAGCGCGAGAGGGACAATCAGGTCGCTACGGTCGGTGTGACTCCTCTCGCCCCGACCATTCAGGTAGGTTCGGCCTACCCTTCCCCCACTCGGCGCGCCCGAGAACCCCGCTGCCAACAGGTCTGATTGTCAGTCGGTCCTAGTCGGCTCTCGGACGGCCCAGCGGTGCCCGGCTGGCCGCCGCGTCTGAGCGGGGGCGTCCGCCTTGGAGCGCTCGAGCTTTCGTAGCAGCGCCGTCAGGTTGCGCACCTCGCTGGGCTCCCAGCCGGCAACGAACGTCGCGAACCGGGCGAGACCAACCTGCTGCAGCCGCAACATCTCTGCTTCGCCCGACGGGGTGAGCCTGACCAAACACGAACGATGGTCGCCCGAATCGGGCGAGATCTCGACGTAACCGGCGTCCTCCAAACTCCTGACCTGTCGCGTGACCAGCGAGGGGTGAACACCCCGCAGTGCGGCAATCTCGGATGGTCGGAGCTGCCCTCGCGGGGCGATGGCCTGGAGCACCTCGAGCGTGCTTGCCTCCCCGCCGCTATGCCGGGTTGCGCGTTCGAGCCCTCCAATCAGGCTGAACAGCGCTACCACCATTTCCTCGACGTCTTGCTTGTTGGGGGCCATGTCTGTAGTGTAGTGTCGTTGATTGACACAATCAAGCATATGCAGGACCCCCCGATGACCAACCAGCCAGCCCAGCGTACCGGTGGCCCGGTCGAGCCGGCCAGCGGTCGCCTGTTCATCTGGGGCCTCGTGGGCGTCCTGGCCATGGTCATCTTCAATGCTGGCTGGCTGATTGCGGAGACGTGGCAGGGGCCGAGCTACAGCCCGATCGCGGACACGATCAGCGACATGCAGGCGCAGACCGCGCCGCATGTCTGGTTCCCGATCGCATGCTTCGCCCTTGGCGCTCTCGGCGGCTTTGGCTTCGCCATGTTCGGCCTGCGCCCGGCCCTGGCCGGGGCTGGCAAGGTCGCCGCGAAGGCGCCATTGCTACTGGCGTTCTCCCTGCTGGCCCTGGGCAACTCCTTTCCGCTGATTCCTTGTCGACTGAGCGACGCCGGATGCACCGCCAGCGTGCAGCTGGCGAGTCCCGGTGGTCTGACGGACGCGATCGTCGCCGGCATCGCCTTCTTCATCCTCGCCTTCCTCCCGTACCAGCTGTGGCATCGGCTCGCGCTTCTGCCCGGATGGCGGCAGCTGAAGCCTGTCATGTTCGCGGCGCGCGTCATCTGCCCGCTCGCGTGGATCATGCTGGCTCTCTCAACGAACCTGCCCGGGATGCCAGCGGCCGGACTAGTCGAGCGGGTCCTGGCGGCCAGTTGTTCGCTGTGGGTCGGTGCCCTCGCGGTGACCATGATCATCCAGTCCCGGCACACCGGCTCGGCCGAGCGTCCTGGGGCGACCGGCGCTACCGACCGCCCCAAGCCCAGTAGCGACGTCGACTAGGCCACCTCGACTACCAGTCCGGCAGCCGGCGCGATCTCATACCTCAGTTCGAAAACGTAGCCGCCGATCCTCTCGCCCCGAAGATACCCAGCATATCTCGGACGAGATCGCTAGCGCGTCATGCGAAGCGCACCGAGCGCAGCGGTGGCCTGGTCCCGCCCGTAGTCACGAGGACGCGGCCCCGGTAGAGACGTGGTATCCAGATCCCCGATGAACGGGATAGCCCAGGGCCGACTCCTCTTGCCCCGACCATTCGAGTAGGTGGCTTTCCGAGCGCCTGATTTGACGCTCGATTAAATCTTCATCAGGCATCGGGCGGGGACGTCGCGGCCCTACCCGATCGAGTCTGATCCTGAACCGCCCGACCTGAATGTCCCGGTTCGGTCGAGCATTCTAGAGGGCGCCGGCGCTACCGCTCGACCCCGCCGGGCAAGTTGGCCCACACCCCGGCCGGCGCGGCGGCGGGCTCAGTACGACTTGCGCTCGACCACTTCAACGACTCGAACTCGTGGGGCACCGCTCAGGGCCGCCATCGCCTGTGGCGACCGCCACAGCTCCCCGAGAGCCAGCTTGAACGCCTCTGCCTCTCCAAGGCTGTCGAACTCGAGGTCGACTGCGACGAAGTTGGGGTCGTCGGTTGGTCGGTAGATCTGATATGAACGGACCCCTGATCCGTTCCGATCAACCGGATCCCGATCGAATGTCGCCTTCCATGTCCCGAAGTCGCGGACGGGGTGCTCGAGCTGCACGATTGGCACGATATCTCCATTCGGCCGGACTCTGCGCCGGTCAGTACGGTGTAACTGTATTCACTAAAGTGGTACAGTAGTCGTATGCCACAACCTGTCAAGGGTCGTCGCGTCTACGATTCACCGCGTCGTCGGGAGCAGGCACGGGCGACCCGGAAAGCGATTCTCGATGCCGCCCGGGCCCTCTTCACCGAGCGGGGCTACGTCGCTACCACGATCGACGCGATCGCCGCGACCGCGATCGTCTCCCCCGAGACGGTCTTCTCCACTTTCGGATCGAAACGTTCAATGCTCGCCGAGCTCGTGGACCTTTCGATTTCCGGCGGCGAGGGGGCGCCGCCAATCCTCGATCAGCCATGGGTGCAAGAGATGCGCGAGGAACTGGATCCCCGTCGCCGGCTCAGGATCCTGGCCGAAAACGGACGATCGATCCTCGAGCGAAGGTCGGCGTTCGATGAAGTGGTGCGTGGCGCTGCTGCCGCCGAACCCGAGATGGCCACGCTGTGGGAGCGCGGCAAGGCCCAACGCTTCGCTGGGCAGCGTGCTTTGCTGCAAATCGCGTTGGGAACGACGGGCTTCCGAGACGGCCTCGACCTCGAAACGGCCGCCGAGACCGTCTTTTCCATAGGCAGCCCCGAGGTCTATCGGCTGCTCACGCTCGATCGTGGCTGGAGTGGCTCCCGGTTCGAGGATTGGTACGCCGACACGCTCGAGCGCCTGCTCCTGGATCGGCCCACTTCAGACCGGCCGTAGGATCGGCCACTGGCATGCGCCGCCGTCCAGCCATTCAAGGGCTGTAGTTGCCACCCGACGGCTCCCAGACGAAACGCGCATCGATTGCTCGCTCGATCACGGCTGAGCCACCGGCGCTCGTAACCTCGCGCAGGATCACCTCTGCCACGACCGGCCCCGGGTCGAGTTGATCGGGTCGGCCCCAGACGAGCCACATCAGGGTCTCGTCATTTGGGATCGCCAGCAAGGCGATCTCGAGGCCCTCCGCGCGTAGTGCTGCTGCGGCGGTTGCCTGGAGCCGTTCATACCAGACCGTGGGTTGCTTACTCAACCCCGGCACGTAGGCTTCGATGACGCGGACAGTCCGTTGCATGGCTCAACCGTGGACCAGAACCGATGTGTCGGTATCCGGGAAACCACCTACCGCCGCCGGTATGCTTTGGATCGGATGACCACCTCGGCACGTCAGACGCACGCCGACCCTGCCTCGTCCCTGGTCGGACGCGACGAGGCAGTTGCACGCGTCCTGGCCGGCGTCCAACCACCCTACGTTGATGCGCTGGCCGTCCTGATCGAGGGGCCGGCCGGTATCGGCAAGACGAGCCTGCTGCGTGCCGGCGTGGCAAGCGCGGAGGCTGCGGGTGCGACCGTCCTATATGCACGGCCCGTCGAGACCGAGGCCAACTATGCGTATGCCACGCTTGTCGACCTGTTGGGACCCCACCTTGCATTGATCGACCGTCGCCTGGCGGAAAGCCATCGGGCCGCGCTGCGGCGGGCGCTGGGCTACGACGACGGCCCCGGGTCGGCCGACGCAACGATTGAGGAGGCGCCCGACGCACAACGAGTGGCCGCGGCCGTTCTCGCCGCCCTCCGGGCGCTCGCCGCGCATGGGCCGTTGTTGATTGCCATCGACGATGCGCCATGGGCGGACCCGGCAAGTCGCGATGCTCTCGCTTTCACCATGCGACGGCTTGCCGGCCTGCCCTTGCGACTCCTGATCGCCCAACGCAGCGACATGCCCGGTGGGCCACCGCCGTTCGGCCTGGCGGACGCGGCACGTCCTATTCCCATAGAGCGATTGTGGCTTGAACCCCTCTCGATGGGAGCACTGCATCAACTGCTGCGCTCTGCCACCGACTCCAGCTTCACGCGGCCGACCCTTCTGCGCATCCAGGAACTCTCCGGCGGCAACCCGTTCTACGCCCTCGAACTCGCGCGTGCCTTTGTGGCGTCGGGCACGGCCGCCCGCCCGGGGCAGAACCTGCCCATGCCATCGTCGCTACGTGGTCTGGTCGGGGCCCATCTGGACCGCGTCCCAGCAGCGACGCGAAGACTCCTGCTCACGGTGGCGTTGAGCGCGAAGCCGACGATGGGCCTTTTGGAGGCGATGAATGGACCTGGGACTCGGACGCTACTTGAACCCGCGAGAGATGCCAGTCTGATCTGTCTCGAGGGGCCAACCGTAACCTTCGACCATCCTCTGTACGCCTCCACACTCGTTGCGGAGGCGTCGGCCGACGAAGTACGGGCAGTGCACGCGGCCCTCGGCCGTATCGCCGCCGAGGACCCGGAAGCCCGTGCCCGTCATCTGGCGCTGGCTTCGGAGGGACCCGATGCCGCAGTCGCCCGGTCCCTCGCCCGTGCAGCGGTCCGTGCCCGGGGACGTGGCGCTCCAGCTATAGCCGGCGAGCTGGCCGACATGGCAGTGGAGCGCACACCGCCTGCCGGCCGCGAGCGGTCCGATCGGGCTCTCGCAGCGGCCGAAGCGTGGTTTGCCGCAGGCGATCTCCCGGCGACTCGCGAGCGGGCAGCGGCACTCATACCGTTCCTGCGGGGCTCGCTCAGGGCCCGCGCTCTTCTGCTGATGGGCCTCTGTGCGTGGTATTCGGGCCCGGCTCAAGAGGCGGGCGTCGAGCTGTTGCCCGCCCTGTCCTTTGCCCGCAACGATCGCCCACTTCTTGGGTTGCTCCACTTCTACCTCGCAGTCTTTCGCGACTTCGACATCGCTGAGGCACGACGCCACTCGGCCTCGGCAGCGAGGTTGCTCGAGGGCACGCCAGACCGCGGTCATCTGGCGGCGGCGCTGCTGCAGACCTTCCACTGGACCGTCACCCTTGGTCGCCGGCCGCCCATGGCCCTTCTCACCAGGGGGTTGGAGGTTGAAACCGAGGGTCCATTGACCGATCGAGTGACGAGTCCGGGGATGTGGTGGGCGGGGATAGGCCGGCTGGACCTGGCCCGCGAGCGGTTCCAACACATGCTCGAATTCGACCTGATCGACGGCCAATACTCGAACGTCGCGAATCTGAGGACGCGGCTGGCCGAGGTCGAACTTTGGTCCGACGATTGGCCGGCGGCGCGGCTGCATGCCGTTGGGGCGGTGGAGGCCAGCCTCGAGACGGGCGCCCGCGCGTCCGAGATGGCGCTGCGGGCGCTGGCGCTCGTCGAAGCCTGCGAGGGGTCCCTCGAGCGCGCCCAGGCGGCGGCCACCGACGGGATCGAGCGGACGGAACGGGACGGAAGCGATGTGGTGGCCGCGGCCTGGCTCCAGGTGACGGCGCTCGTGGCGGCGAGCCGGGGCGACGCCGCTGTGGTGGAGGAAGCGACCGCACGGGCCTGGCGCCACCTCCGGCAGGCCGGCTACGTGGAGCCGATGCGGCTCGATCCGTCCCCCGAGCGCATCGAGGCCTTGGCAATCTTGGGCAGACTTGACGAAGCTCGCGTGGAGCTCACCGCGCTCGAAGCCCGCAACCGTCGAGTGGCCAAACCATGGGCCGCGGCAGCTATTGCGCGAGGTCGGGCCCGAGTTGCCATCGCCGACGGCGATATTGAGGCGGCAATAGCGGCCACTTCCATCGTGGCGGTCGGCCCGCCCCCCGGATGGAGCCGCTTCGATATTGGTCGAGTGCTATTGGTTCGCGGCGAAGCCCTGCGACATGCGCGCAGTCGGCGTGACTCGGACGAGGCGCTCCGTCAAGCTCACGGGATTTTCGCCGATCTTGGCGCGATCGTTTGGGCGCAGCGCGCCACGACCGAACAGGCTCGCCTGGGCTTGACCCGCTCGTCCGCGCTCGCTCTGACCCCGACCGAGGCCCGGGTCGCGCGTCTGGCCGGCGATGGTCTCTCGACGCGCGACGTCGCCGCGGAATTGGGCATCAGCCCGCGAACGGTCGAAACGCATCTCGCAAGTTTGTACGGCAAGCTCGGCGTCACCTCACGGGCGGAGTTGGGCCGAGTGATGGCACTACGCGAGACGAACGAGCCCCCTCCGGGATTCCACGGATAACGCGTCTGCAGTCGGTCTCTAAGGTCGATCGTGCCCCCCTCAGATTGAGGGTCGACCAAGGAGATACACCCCAATGCCATCCCGTTCGAGTCTCGTCGCCCGTTGCGGCGCGACGCTTCTTCTAGTCATGTTCGCGGCGGCCTGCAGCAGCGGGACGACTACCGCGCCGGCCGGAGCGCAAGGTTCCCCGGGCGGAGTCAGCGCCTCCACCGTCGCCGGCGCGACCGCACCCGGGCAAGCGCAAGGCGGAGGCGCGAGTTCGGTGAACGACGGCCTCGGCCACTCGGTCAACATCTGCACGTTGCTCCCCGTAGCCACCGTGGCATCGATCACCGGCGAACCTCTCACCGTAGCCACAGAGGACGACACGCTGTCGTCCTCCAAGATCTACTCCTGCAACTACACCAACGCCGCCGGCACGTCCGGTCTCATCGTCACCGTGGAGGCAATGGTCGCCGCCGCTGCTTACGACAGCGACCTGTCAGCCACGAATCAGGTCGTTACCGCCAAGCAGATCAGCGGGCTCGGCGACAAGGCGTTCTCCGGCCCACTCGGCCAGGAGGCCCTCTTCGGCAACGTCTTGATCAAAGTGTCGGGCCTGCAGTCGGACGACGCCGCCGAAACATTGATTCGAACCCTGCAGCCGAAGCTCTGATCGAGTTCGTCCGGGGCGCGTGAGATTGCCGACTCCGCGGCTGCGGGCAGCAGCGACAAGTATGGAGCTGCTTCGATGCCGCTCGTGTGCTGCTCTTTCGCGGCGAGACACTGCGCCACGCGCGTAGTCGGCGCGACGCTGATGAGGCGCTTCGCCGGGCGTACGTGATCTTCGCGGATCTTGGCGCGACCGTTTGGGCGAAGCATGCCCTCGTCGAGCAGGCTGCCTGGGTTTGACTCGCTCGCCGGCGATGGTCGCTCGACGCGTGATGTAGCCGCGGAGATGGGCACCAGCCCACGAACGGTCGAAACGCATCTCGCAAGCTTGTACGGCAAGCTCGGCGTGACCTCGCGGGCGGAGGTGGACCGAGTGATGGCACTGCGCGAGACGAACGAACCCCCTCCGTGATTCCACGGATAACACCCGCGCGCGGCGTGGATATGGTCAAGCGTGCCCCCCCTCAAATCGAGGGTCGACGAAGGAGATGTACCCAATGCCAACCCGTTCGAACCTCGCCGCCCGTTGCGGCGCGACGCTTCTTCTCGTCATGTTCGCCGCGGCTTGCAGTGGCGCGGCGTCCAACTCGCCGGCCGGAGCGCAGGGACCATCCCTCGCGGCCGGGGCCTCCACCCTCGCGGCCGGCGCCACCGGGACTCCGGCAGGCCAACCGCAAGGCCAGCAGAGCGGCGCAGGCTCGGTGAGCGACGGCCTCGGCCACCCGGTGAACATCTGCACCTTGCTCCCCGTGGCCACGGTGGCATCGATCACCGGCGAACCGCTCACTGTAGCCACAGAGGCCGACACGCTGGCCTACAAGACGTACGTATGCAACTACACCAGCGCCGATGGCACGTCCGAGCTCACTGTCACGGTGGAGGCAATGGACGCCGCAATCGGGTACGACGCCGGCGTGCAGGCCGCTGGCACAAGCGACAAGCAGATCAGCGGACTGGGCGACAAGGCGAACTCCTCCTTGCTGGGATTGGACGCCCTCTTCGGCAACGTCCGCATCACCGTGACGAACCTGCAGTCAGATGCTGCCGCCGAAACACTCATCCGGACCTTGCAGCCAAAGCTCTGATCGAATTCGCGGCAGTAACGCCGTCGGTCTGTACGAGGTCATCGACATGGCATATCACACGTTCCGGGGACGAACCGGATCCAAACGGGTCAAGGGAGTTGTTGGCGGCTTCGCCATGGTCGTGATGGCCACCGTTCTGTTGGCCGGATGTTCGGCCGGCTCATCGGGCCCGACGAACGTTAGCGGTGCCACCGGAGCGACCGGAGCGATAAACGCCTCTGTTGCATCCAACACCCCCGGCGGCACATCGGCTGGGCTGAGCGCCGGTGACTCGTCTTCGGACCACGCCCGGTACTGCAACGCCATCAAGCTCTCCGATGCCCAGGCGCTCGTAAAGGGCACCCTCACCGCTGTCCAGTTCGATGCAACCGTGACGCTTCCGGCTGATCCTTTCGACTGCACTTTCCCAGCTACAAGCGGCGGAGGGGACAACCTCGACGTCACCCTTACCAAGGCCGACACCTTCACCCAATCGGTCGCCGACCAGAACGCAGGCGCCGGCACGTCGCTGACCGGCGTCGGCGACAAGGCCGTCTGGGTTCAGGACGCGACGATGGCAAATCCGCCGATCGTGGTCGCCATCAAGGGCTCGCTGACCTGCCGTGTCCTCGCTCCGCCGACCGAGAACACGACAATCGAGTACACCGCGCCGAGCGGAGTCGACCAGATCACCTCGGCTGCTGCGGCCACGTTCGCGCAGAAGATGGCCATTCTCTGCAAGGACGTCTTCGATGCCGCTAGCTAGTCGAACTAACCAGCCGGCTGTCGAGCCTTCTGACCCGGCCGTCCCCGAGATTCCTGTGTCCGATCGACCCCGGGGCAGGCGCATGCCGCGCCGCCGCTGGCTCGTGGCCCTGCTCGCCTTGCTGGCGATCGTGGCTCTTGTCGCTGTGGAGGTGCCGTCGTTGCTCTTCCCCGCAGCCTCGGGCAAGCCTCCGGAGACCATCTGGCAGACGATCACCGACGGCGTCACCGACGGTACCGTCCCCACGCAAACCGCGCTCGAGGCCTTCGCCTACCTCTACAAGGCCGACATCCCCGGAGTGACGGTTCCCAAGGGCATCGAGGGCGGCGACGAACCAAGCGACGGCAGCGGCCCGATGAGCTGGGTCCACGCGGACTGGGATCAGCTGACATCCGACCAGCAGGCCGTCGTCAACCGCTTCCTGCAGACCGGGCCAAACGACCGAATCGTTGGGCCGAACTCCACCGCTGCCAGGGCGGGGGTTTACGCCGACTTCATACGGCCAGTTCGCGTGAGCGGGACCGCCGCTCAGCCGACGGACACCGACTTCTGGCCGATCTACACCGACCTTGCCCCGGACGTGCCCCTACCGCTCGCCCATGCCATGGCCGAGGAACTCCTGTCAGACATCGCCCGTATCGGCCCCAAACTTGGGATGTCCGTCATCACGCCGGGAACCGCAATCGCCCCCGACATCTCGCTGATCATGAGTGACGCAAACGCCGGCTCCGTGCTCATGGAGACCTTCGCCTACTCCGACTTTCACAACCCCTACGAGCCGTGCCAGGTCACGGTCTACCAGAACGCCTGGCTGAACGAACAGGTCACCAGCAGCGGCGGAGTCTCCGACCAGCTCCATGTGCTCTTGACCCATGAGGTCGTTCACTGCTACCAGAACGTCGTCGCGGGCAGCGTCGGAGCCTCGAGGGCCATGCCGAAATGGATCGTAGAAGGCAGCGCGATGTGGCTCGCGGCCGACGACACAGGCATTGCCGAACCGTCGCTCGCCAACATGTGGCGGAACAGCTACTTCATCGCTGAAGAGGCACTTACCAATCGTATCTACAGCTCTGACGGCTACTTCGCTCTCCTCGATCACCTGGGCCGAAACCTGTGGCAACTGATGTTGCCGGCGTGGCAGGCCGCTGTCAGCTCTCCGCAGGCCTCCGACGCGTTTATTGCCGTACTCCACGGCGATGACCCCGACGTTCGGAACAACTGGGCCGAGTCCTACCTGCGCGAAGACGGCTGGGGGAATCCCTGGATCACCTACGGCTTCGGTCTGCCCGCCGACGCGCAGGTCTTCCAGTTCCCCGCCGAGGCCACGGCCGATCCGGGCTGGCAGGGGTCGCTCCTCAGCCGGTCGAACACCGTCCTTAGCGTCGGCTCCAGCTCAGGCGAAGTCGTGACGATCTCGACCGACGGGCTCGCGAGTGTCCACGACGACGGCAACGACAGCGCGATCGCGTTCCAGAACGAGAGCTTCTGCACCAAGGACGGCGGTTGCGTGTGTCCGCCCGGAACAGCGCTCGCCGGCCAGGACATGGCCCAGCAGAACCTGACCATTCCGTTCGTAGCGGCATTCAACGCTCCCGAGGGCGGGTCCAAGTACAGCATCGTCGCGTCCAAACTGGACGATCTCTGCAATGGCAAGTCCACGCCCGAACCAATTCTCCCGGGCGGGGGCGCAGCGCCCAGCGGCGGCGGCGGCGCGGGGACCGGCGGAGCGTCGGGCCCGTGCGGGCCAAGCTGCAGCCACTCCAACGGCGATCCGCACATGCTCACCATCAACCAGCAGCGCTACGACTTCCAGGCCGCGGGTGAGTTCACATTGCTGCGCTCGACCGATGGAAATGTCGACATCCAGGCCCGCCAGGAGCCACGCGACACCGACGGCCGCATGTCGATCGACACGGCCATCGCCGCGAAGGTGGGCAGCC
>PMNU01000052.1:907-10286 GCA_003165675.1 Chloroflexota bacterium | reverse complement strand
GGTGAGACTGCTCCGGCAAGCTTCCCTGCCTCGCTTCGCCCCGGACCTACCCTCCGGCCCCGACCGGACCGGTGGGCGGCTTGTAACCCCCGGGGAGTTTGGGCGTGAAGCGGAAGCTGCCGGCCACCCCGGGCTCGGTCAGCTCGTGCGGGGCGAGCAGCTGGTCCAGGTCCTCGGCCGTGAAGATGCCCCGCTCGATGACGATCTCGCGGATCGTCCGGCCCTCGCGAACCGCCTGCTTGGATATATCGGCCGCAAGGGCGTAGCCGAGATACGGCGCCAGCGGCGTGGACAGGGCCGACGAGCGCTCCATCAGGTCGCGGGCACGTTCGCGGTTGGCCTCGATGCCGGTCACGCAGAACTCCGCGAAGGCCCGGCTCATGTTCGTCAGGATCGTCAGGCTTTCGAGCGCCGTGTGGGCGATCACCGGCATCATNNTCATCACGTTCAGCTCGAGCTGCCCGGCGGAGGCAGCCCAGGCGATCGTCGTGTCGTTGCCGATGACCCGGAAGCAGACCATCGACAGGCATTCGGCCATGACCGGGTTGACCTTGCCCGGCATGATCGAGCTGCCCGGCTGAACCGCCGGCAGGGTAATCTCGGCGAAACCGGTCATCGGCCCCGAGGACATCAGGCGCAGGTCTTCGCTGATCTTGATCAGGTCCACGGCGATGCCGCGCAGCGCCGCCGAGACTTCGAGCATGGGCCGCATCGACTGGGTCGCCTGGACGAGATGCTCGGCGCCGCGGAGGTTGTGGCCGGTCTGCTCGGCGAGGTTGCGGAGGACGAGCTCGATGTAAGCAGGCTCGGCGTTGAGACCGGTGCCGACGGCGGTCGCGCCGATGTTCTGCTCCGCTATCGACAGAGCGGCCGTCTGGAGGCGTTCGACTCCACGTCGAAGCGTCAGCGCGTAGGCGGCGAACTCCTGGCCGAGCCGAATCGGGACGGCGTCCTGCATGTGCGTTCGACCGGACTTGACGACGTCGTCGAACTCGATGGCCTTCCGCTCGAGGGCGTGGATAAGCTCCTCGGCGGCCGGCATGTAGTCGCGGATCAGGTCCAGCGTGGCGATGCGCATCGCCGTCGGGAAGACGTCGTTGGTGGACTGGGCCATGTTGACGTGGTCGTTGGGGCTGACGACGGAGTAGTCGCCGCGCTTTCCCGAGCCGGTGCCGCCGCCGTGCAGCAGTTCGATGGCGCGGTTGGCCAGCACTTCGTTGGCGTTCATGTTGTGGCTGGTTCCGGCGCCCGCCTGGAACGGATCGATGCGGAAGTTGTCGATCAGCTCGCGTTGCTTGGCGGCCCGGGCGGCCGCGAAGGCCGCCTTCATGGGATCGGAGGGTCGCTTCGGCTCGAAGTCATCCGTTTCATCAGCGGGGTCGGCGCAGGGGGCGTCGGTCGGGCAGAGGATCTCGTCGGCTGCCTCGACGATCGCGTTGCCNNTCGACGATTGCCCGGACGAGGGCCGGGTGCGGCCGGGCCCCGGAGATGGGAAAGTTGTGGATGCCGCGCGCGGTCTGGACGCCGTAGTAGGCGCCGTCGGGAACCTCGAGGTAGCCCAGCGGATCCTTCTCGATCCGGAACCCGGGTCGTGGCGTCGGGGGAGTGGCGGGAGTGGCGGGAGTGGCGGGCGGCTTCGGCCCGCCTGCGGCGTCGGGGGTCATCGTGGTGTCGGCTCCTCGCTCGAGCTGCTGCCGGCGGTGCGAGGCACAGGGCGCTGGCGTTGCCCGATTCTATCGCCGCCGGCCTCCGCGGCGACAGCGGCGATCGGGTTTTGTGGCGGGCGCGGCACGCGAGCCGGATCGGCGCCCGGCAGGCCGCCAGAAGGTGGGCGCGGCACGCGATCCGGCTCCGTCATCGAAACCGATCCCCTGTCCGCTTCCGCAGTCGCGTATATTCCCGCCAAGGGCCGCCTGACCGCCGGGACGGTCCGCGGCCGCGGGCGCGGGAGAGCGATCGTGTCCACGAACTCCGACCACCGGAGTTCGGCAGCCCAGGGACGGAGGAGCATCCGAATGGCTCAGCAGAAACCCAAGTCGCGCGAGGAGACGATCCGTCAGGACGTTCACGACCTGCACGGCCTGGGCTACGCTCAGGAGCTCTTCCGGACCATGGGCGGATTCTCGAACTTCGCCATCAGCTTCTCGATCATCTCCATCCTGACCGGCGCGGTGATCCTGTTCGATTACGGCCTCGCCTGGGGCGGTCCCGCCGCGAGCACGATCGGCTGGCCCCTCGTCTCGATCTTCACCCTGCTGATCGCGGCCTCAATGGCCGAAATCGCCTCAGCGTATCCGACCGCCGGCGGTCTCTATTACTGGTCGAGCCGCATGAAGAACAAGGACTGGGGCTGGTGGACTGCGTGGTTCAACCTCGCCGGCCAGGTCGCCATCGTCGCCGGCATCGACTTCGCCGCCGCTTCGTTCGTCAACTCGGCGATCGTCACGCCCATCCTCAGCAACTTCAACCTCGCCTACGGGAACGGGTCGATGTTCCTGGGCACGATCGTGAGCGGCCAGCTCCTGACCATGGCCGTGCTCCTGGTCATCCAGCTGGCCCTGAACGTCGCCGGCATCCGGATCGTGGCGAAGCTGAACGACGCGTCGGTGTGGTGGCACATCGGCACCGTCCTGGTCATCGTCGGCGCGCTCTTCCTGATCAGCTCCGGCAAGGCCCACTCGGACCTGAGCCCGTTCGCCATCGCTCCCCAGGACACGACGGGCAGCGCCTCCGTCTTCGGCGGCGCGCTCAACCTGGGCCCCGCCGCCGGCTATGCACTGCCGTTCGCGTTCCTCTTCTCGCTGCTGCAGGCGCAGTGGACCTACACCGGCTACGACGCGTCGGCCCACGTGGCCGAGGAGACGATCGGCGCCCGACTTTCGAGCGCGTGGGGCGTCTTCATCTCGGTCGCCGTCTCGGCCGTGGTCGGCTACATAGTCCTCCTCGGGCTGGTGACGCATCTGCCGCCCCTCGACCAGGTCTTCAACTGCAACCCCGCGACCGCCCCGCTGTGCAGTCAGTACTACGGCGGCAATGCGGTCGTCTTCACGACCCTCACCTACAATCTGGGTTCGCTGGGCGACTGGCTCGGTGCCGCAATCGCCGTCGCGATGAGCCTGTGCGGCCTGGCCTCGGTCGCCGCTGCGGGCCGGATGCTCTTCGCCTTCAGCCGAGACCACGGCGTCCCCGGCTCCGGCTGGCTGCGCCGCGTCTCGCACCGCCACCGCACCCCGGCCAACGCGATCGTGGCAATCGTGGTCTTCTCATACCTGCTGACCAACGCCGCGTTCATCTTCGGCGGGGCCACGGCGATCGCCATCGTGACGGCCATCAGCACCATCGCCCTGTACTGGGCATATGGCGTGCCAATCTTCCTGGGCGTCTTCGGCAAGCAGGAGTGGCGAGAGCACGCCGTCTGGAAGCTCGGGCGCTTATCCAAGCCCATCGCCGTCGTCGCGGTCGCCTGGATCGCCCTGATCTCGGTCCTGTTCCTGTGGCCGACCTCGGGCAACGCCTTCACCTGGCTGGCTTATGTGGTCTTCCTGGGCTTCCTGCTGGTCTACTACTTCGCCTGGGCCCGCAAGCGCTTCAAGGGCCCGGTCGTCGAGGTCGGGGAGCTCGAGCTGACGGAGATCGAGCGCGAGTTCGAGCAGGCGGCCGAAGAGCTCGACGGGGCGACCGCCTGACGTCGCTCCCCGCAGCCCGACAATCGCAGAAGAGCGCCTGATGTCTTCGCCCGCAACCCGGCAATCGCAGAAGAGCGGCGGGAGTCTGCGCCCGCCGCTCACGTCTTGCGGCCAGTGGTCCGGCTACTGGCTGGCGAACCTACCGAAGTAGCCTTTCAGGGAACCCGGTCCTTCCCAGCCCACGATGATGATGCGGCTGCCGAGCGAGTCGATGCTGCATATCGTGCCGGAACCGGCGAAGTTGATTGCGCTGGAGCCGGACTGCGTCCAGCTCCTCCCGTCGGAGCTGCTCCACGCCGGCCAGCTGCCCGTCGGCGTTGCCGGGGCGCTCAGGACCAGGAGGCCGTTGTTGGCGATCGCCCAGTCGCCGCCGGACGTCTGNNCGTCGGGGCCTTGGTTGGAGTGGGTTTGGGCGTTGGAGTGGGCTTGGCCGAGGCGGACGCCGCGGCGTGGGCGGTGGCCGAGGCGGAACCGGTGGGCGTAGCGGTGTTTGCCGCTGCCACGAGCGTCGTGCCCATGCCGAAGAGCGAGGTGACGTTCGCGGGCAGGTGCCAGTCGGTGCGCATCGTCCATGTCCGGCCATCCGGGGAGGTCCACGCTGTGGTCGCGCCCTGGCGATTTGGATCCGTTCCGACCGCCACGTAGCCGTAGTGGTATGTCGCCACGCTGAGAGCGAAGCCGTTGCCCACGGCGATCGAACTCGCCTGCCAGGTGTCGCCATCGGTGGAGTACATGATCTGGGAGCCACCGGCCACGTCGGACGAAGCCACGAAGCCACCCGGGCCGGCCACGATGGAGGAGAACTCCGGCGGAGTGTCGTCCTGGAACAGCGCCTGTTTCCATCCCCCCGCCTTGGTCATGTGCCAGATCATGCCGTTGTCACCCGAACCGTTGGTGACCTTGCCGGCGGCGATGATCCCGCCCTGACCGTCGGGGATCGCCTGCAGCACGACCGGCCGGCCGATGATGACCGGCTGGCCTGGGGCGCCCGAGGAAGCGGGTTGGCTGGCGGGGTTTGAAGCGGCAGCATGGCTGGCCGCGCTGGACGCCGCAGCATGACTGGCCGCGCTGGAAGCCGCAGGCTGGGCGGTGACGACAGACAGAGTCAAGCCTTGAGGCTCGAGCTCCTGAGACCAGAGGCTGCCGTCCGGCGAGCTGAAGATCGAGGTCCCTGTCGGGCCGGTGGCGAAGAGGAAGAAGCGGTCGTCCGAGGTCGCGATGGGGCCAAGCGTGAAGTCCTTGGTTACGTCAACGATCATCGGTGCGACCCCGGCCTGAACTGCCAGGGCGAAGTTGGCGGGTGGGGCCGATTGGCTTGCGGGCGGTCGAGCCGGACCCAGGACGAGGTCGCCGCTCACCACGGCGAGATCGCTGCTCGAAGTGCCGATGCTCGAACCGGCGCTGCCCGAAGCGCCGCTGCTCGAAGCGCCGTTGCTCGAANNTGCTCGAACCGCCGATCATGACCACGCGGTTCCCGAGGGCAGCCACGTGGGCGCGGGTGAGCGGCAAAGCTGCGTTGGCGATTGGCAGCCAGTCGAAGCCGTTCTCCGAAACCCAGACTGCCTCGGTCACAACCGGTTGTGGCGTGCTTCCCGGGAGCGTGGGCCCGGCCTGTGGGGCCGCCGTGCTCGTGCCCGGCGCCGGTGCGCCGAAGGCCACGAGGCTGCCGTCGACGTTGACCACCCCATCCATGCCGACAGTCGCCAAATCGGTAGGCGCCGTGGTCTTGGTCCAGGTGTTGCCGTCGGTCGAGCTCCACGAGGCGGCCAGGCCCGGGGCGTCGGCGCCAAGGTCGGTGCCGACCGCCACGACGGTGCCGTTGAGGCTTGCCATGCCGCGAACGTCGAATCCGTCGAGCGAAGTCTTGGCTTGCTTCCAATCGCGGCCGTCCGCCGAGTACCAGGCCGCCGAGCGCGTGGTGGCGCTGCCGGTCCAGAGGCCGACGATCACGAATCCGCCGCTCCACGCGGTGACCGCGCGCGGCGTGTACGACCCGGCCGCGGTCGATTCGCCGGGCAGGACTTGAGGCGACCACGTGACGCCGTCGGTGGAGAGCCAGGCGACGCCGTTGCCGGCCGCCACAGCTGCGCCAGCTCGCGAAACCACGCCGGCGACCATCTCCTGGCCGCCCCCGGATTGGACCTGCATGGACGTCCAGGAGGTGCCGTCACGCGAGTGCCACGCGGTGGCCTCGACGTCCGTGGCGGAAGATCCCAGGCTGTTGCCGATGACCACGAGCCCGCCCTGGCCGTCGTCGGAGAAGCCCTGGGCGACGAACCGGCGGCCGTCGATGCCGAATGCGCCGGAGCCGGACCGCTGCGTCCACGTCGAGCCGTCGGTCGTGGCCCAGACGGTGGTCGTGGAGCCGGTGGTGGCGACCATGAGCAACTGGTTGTCGAGGGTCGTGAAGTACGGCCCGAAATCGAGCTTCGTGAAGGGCGGCTTGGTGGCGTTGTGCCAGTCGATGCTGTAGACGCTGCCCGTGGCGGCGGGCCCGGACGGGTGGCTCGGCAGGGTAACCAGGAGGGCGGCTACCACCGCGAATGTTGCCGTCAGGCTGGCCAAACCGAAGACGCCGCGCATGCTCGGGCGGCCGAGACGAGGACTGAAGGCGCCGAGGCTCGCGCTGCCAAGTCGTGACGCGCGCGGGCCGCCGAGGCCAAGCGACTGGCTCAGGGATCGTCCACGACTCTCTCGCCGAATCCGCGCCAGCGGGTGAGCGGCGGTCAGGCGGATCGGGGCGTCCGCTGGCTCCGCGACTTGACGAGCCTGCGTGGCCGGTTCGGTCTCGCCGATCGGGCGGGTTTGCGTCGCGGACCATTTGGGGTCGCCCGCGCCCCGCAGCCGCGTCGCGGCCGGCGTTGCCGCCGGGATCGAGTTTGCAGGCCCCGATGGCGTCGCGGACGTGCGCGAGGGCCGCGTTCGGCGCGCCTGATCGGATCGGGAGACGTCCGCCTTGCGCGGCATGACGATGCGCCGGGTTTCGTCGGTTCCCTCGAGCGGCTCGCTTTCGAGCTCGGTCTGGTAATCGTCGCCGGGCCGGGTTTCGACGTCGCGGTCCTTCATCGGGGTGTTGCCCACCTCTGGCGGTTCTTTGCGCCTCGGCCGTGCTGGCTCGATCGGACGGGCCAGGCTCGGGAACCGAGCCGGACACGGCGGAGAGTGGAAGTCTGCCACGGTTCGGGCCATTGAGGCGCGGGACGTGTGCAGATCGATTGGTTAAGGTGGTTTCCGGTGCACACGTGGCCCTTCCGGCTGGCCCTCCGCGTCGGCAGCGGCCACAATACCGAACCTGGGAGGATTGGCTCACGCTGCGGGCCCAGGTTGACGTCGCGTCGACATTGGGCCCGGGCGGCAGTCGGATTTCGCGGTCAGCCAGGACAGGGAGGAACCGATGAGCGACGAGCACGGCACCGGGGGCCGCGGCGAGGGCCAATCAGTTCCCGCGCAGCTCGAGGAGCTGCGGCAGCTGGTCCGCGACGGGCGGATCGACACCGTCATCGTGGCTCTGACCGACATGCAGGGCCGTTTGGTGGGCAAACGCGTCCAGGCCGAGGCATTTCTCAAAGGCGTCGTGGATCACGGCATTCATTTCTGCACGTACCTTCTGGGCACGGACATGGAAATGAGCACGCCCGACGGCTTCAAGCTGATGAACTGGGAGACGGGCTACGGCGACTGGATCGGCCGCGAGGCCTGGGAGACGACGCGAGTACTGCCCTGGCTCGAGTCGACCGCCATCGTGCTCTGCGACGCGGTCGACGAGGCCGGCGCGGAGATCCCTATCTCACCCCGGACGATGCTGAAGCGCCAGGTCGCCCGGGCCGCCGCGCAGGGCTACACGGTCAAGGCGGGCACGGAGTTCGAGTTCTACGTCCTCTCCGACACGTTCGAGGATCTGTCGGAGAAGGGCTACGAGAACGTCGAGCGGGTCGGCTACTACAACGAGGACTATCACCTCCTCCAGGCGACCAAGCTGGAGCCGCTGTACCGCCAGATCCGCAATCAGATGACCCTGGCGCGGATCCCGATCGAGTTCAGCAAGGGCGAGGCGGCCCCGAGCCAGCACGAGGTCAACATCCGCTACGATGAAGTCCTCGAATCGGCCGATCGCAGCGTCCTCTTCAAGCACGGAGCCAAGGAGATCGCCTGGCTGAACGGCTACGGCCTGACCTTCATGGCCAAGCCGTATGCGGAGTGGACGGGCTCGAGCGGCCACCTCCACATGTCCCTGTGGAATCGCGCCGGGGACAAACCACTCTTCTACGACCAGGCTGGCGGGCTATACGGGATGAGCCAGACGATGCGCTGGTTCCTGGGCGGCATGATGGCCCTCGGGCGCGAGCTGGCCGTCTTCATCGCTCCCAACATCAACTCATACAAGCGCTACGCCATGGCCAGCTGGGCGCCGGTAAATGTCGTCTGGGGACGCGACAACCGAACTACGGGATTCCGGATCGTCGGCGACGGAGCGGGGCTGCACATCGAGAACAGATTTCCCGGCGGCGACATGAACGCATACCTGGCATATGCCGCCGAGGTGGGCGCGGGGTTGTATGGCATTGAACACAAGATCGAGCCGCCCGCCGAATACAAGGGCAACGGCTACGTAGCGAAGGACTGCGACCGCATGCCACGCGCGCTATACGAAGCGATCTCGCTGCTGGAGAAGAGCGAGGCGGCCGTCGAGATCTTCGGGCGCGACGTCGTCGACCACTATCTCAATGCCGCTCGCGTCGAGCGCGACGCATACGACTCCGCGGTTCACGCGTGGGATCGTCAGCGCTATCTGGAGCGCGGCTAGGCGGCCGCGCCGGTCCGCCGAGTCGAGCCTGCGCCGGGCGTCGCGCCCGCTAGAACGTTCGTGAGTAGAGCGCGTAGTGGTACTCGACCTCGAGGCCCTCGACCTCCGCGAGCAGCTCCGGCACGAGACGCTCAGGGAACTCGAGGCGCACGACCCGCTCGAGGTCGTCGCGGTTCTCGAATCGCCAGCTCGACGCGACGCGTGTCAGGACGAAGCCCTGGTCGATCCAGAACTCCTCGACGCGATCTGGATCGGGGGCGCCATTCGAGCCCGCCCGACGCAGCCACGACGCGAACGTCCCGTTCCGCAGGTCGTTGTCGATGACGAACGCCGTCCCGCCCGGCCGCAGAACCCTTCGAACCTCGGCGATCCCGGGCTCGCAGCCCGGCCCCCAGAAGTAGGCGAACCGCGCATGGACGACGTCGACTGAACCGTCGCGGAGCGGGATCGACTCGGCCGAGCCGACCAGCACCGACGCATTCTGGACCTGGAGCCGGGCGCACCGCTCCATCGCCGCAAGCCGCGAAGGGTCGTCTGGCTCGACGGCGAACACATGCCGCGCCGTCTCGGCAAAGCCGGGTACCTGATAGCCCGTGCCGGCTCCCAGGTCGAGCATGTCGCGGCCGGACCAATCGGCGATCGAGCGCATGGCCGTCTCGATCCGACCTTCCGGGTCGATCGCTCGGTTCTCGATCTCGTACGTTTCTGGATCTGTTTGGATGTTGAGCGATGCATGTACGCNNTGACGAGTCGCGAGATATGTGGCCAGCGCTTCCGAGAGGGGCAGAAGTTGGCGTGGCAGCCGTACCTGCAAGGGGCCCGTATCTACCGGCGCTGACTGGACTATGAAGTCGATCGCGCCGGGCGTCATCGGTGGCGAGGGCAGCAA
>PMNU01000052.1:0-866 GCA_003165675.1 Chloroflexota bacterium | reverse complement strand
CTGCTTGCCGTTGCCGATTTGCGGGATGAAGGGCAGCCATCTGGAGAAGCCGAGGAACCGGTTCAGCGACCGATCGCCCGGGCCGTATATCCAGCTCGGGCGGAAGATCGTGTAGGCGATGCCGCTGCCACGGACCGCCTCCTCGGCGCGCCACTTGGCCCGGAACCAGTGTTTGGGCGCGTCCGGAGCCGCTCCTGCGCCCGACATGTAGACAAGGCGCCGCACGCTGGCCGTCTTCGCCGCGGCCACGAGAGCCTCCGTCCCCGCGGCGTCCACTAGTTCGAAGGTCCGGCCGCGGCGGGGCGCCTCGATCGGCGAGTTGCGAAATGCCAGGCAGATCACGAGGGTCTCGGCGCCCGACAGGGCGGAGACCAGGCTCTCGGGTTTGGTCACGTCCGCCTGCCGGTACTCGAAGGCGGCGGCCGACCCGGAGCCCGCGGACGGCGCGGGGCCGGCGGGCGTGCCGCTCGCGCCGGGCGCCGGCGGTCGATGCGACAGGACGATGACTCGGTGGCCGCGAGCGCGCAGTTCTCTGGCGATCGCCCCGCCCACGAAGCCGGTGCCGCCGGCCACGGCCACAACCTGCGACGCTGAACCCACCGGACGCCTCCCGCGTGCTGCTCGCCGCGCGCCTGCGCTGGCGCTCACCTGACCGGCCGCTCGCCGCATCCCCGCGCTGGCGCGCACCTGGCCGTCTCCGATCAGGATATGCCTGAGCGGCCATGGCGGCCGAGTGGCTCGCTCCACGGTGGGCCGGAAAGCGAAATCCCGTCAGGCGCCCCCATCCTAGTAAGCTAGCGAGGAGCCGAACGGGCCTGGCGTGTCAGGGCTGAGCCGGTCGATCGAAACTGCCAGTCACCCATACC
>PMNU01000107.1 GCA_003165675.1 Chloroflexota bacterium | reverse complement strand
GCATGAGCGGCGAGACCAATCCCCGCCCCTCGGATCCGGCCGGCTCGCAGCCGGCGGGCGGGGCCGCCCTCGGCGACATTTCGGCCGCTCGCAAGCTCGATCCGCTCGACGTGGTCGTCGTCTCGGAGGAGGAAGACGCCGCTCCGCGAAAGTCCATCCAAACAGACAAGGGCGGCAGCAGGGGCGCGCACTCCCGGGGCCCGAGAGCGCGGATCACGCGCCTCTTCATGTACGCCATCCTCTTCGTGTTTGCGGCGTGGTACCTGACTCCGATCTACATCCTGCTGGTTACCAGCCTGAAGCCCTCGAGCCAGGTCACGCTCGACAAGATGTGGACTCTTCCATTCCCACCCAACCTTGACGGCTTCGTCGCCGCCTGGAGCGCGCTGGGGCCCAACTTCATGAACAGCCTGAAGCTGGCCATCCCTGCCGCGATCCTGTCCTCCCTGCTCGGGTCTATGAACGGCTACGTGCTCGCCAAGTGGAAGTTCCGTGGCGCCGACACGCTGTTCACCCTGATCCTGTTCGGCATGTTCATCCCCTACCAGGCGATCCTGATCCCATTGACCCAGGTCATGTCCAACATCGGGCTGTACGGCTCGCTCCAGGGGCTGATCCTGGTTCACATCATCTACGGCATCCCGATCACAACCCTGATCTTCCGCAACTACTACGCCGCCATACCGACAGAGTTATTGGAGGCGGCCAAGGTCGACGGTGCCGGGTTCTTCCGGCTCTACCGCTATATCCTGCTGCCGCTCTCGGCGTCGGGGTTCGTGGTCGTCCTGATCTGGCAGTTCAACTCGGTCTGGAACGATTTCCTCTTCGCAGTGACCCTGACCACGCAGCAGAACTGGCCGGTCACGGTCGCGCTCAACAACCTGGCCGGCAGCTTCAGCGTGGACTGGAACGTGCAGATGGCCGGAGCGCTCCTCGCGGCCATGCCGACGCTGCTGATCTTCATCATCCTGGGCCGCTACTTCGTCCGCGGCCTGCTGGCGGGCTCGCTCAAGGGCTAGCTCGCGCCGCGGGTTTCGAAGCCGGGGCGGCCCTCATCCCGCCCCGGCTTCTTCTCTATGGTCCTGGCGCCGGCGGGCCGTCGCTAACGGAATCGCGGCTGACCCTCTCGGGATCAGGGGGCGGCCGTGCCGCGGGACGGTGCGGGGCCGTTGACACTCTCCGGTTGAGACTGCTACGATCGCACCGAGTACGTTAGCACTCACCCATTGAGAGTGCTAACCACCGCCGGAGCCAGGCCGAATCGGGGATCGGCAGCCGGACGCGGACCCTCGGCCCTAGGGCAGACGCCGCGCTAGCCGCCGCTCACGACCTCGAGGCCAACCGGTGGGGAAGTGGAGCCGGACATGGCGCGACGACCGCGCCGTAGCATCGGTTCGCTGGACGCCAGATCGGGCGCAATCCTGCGAGCCGTAATCGATGAATACGTGACCTCGGCGACGCCCGTTAGCTCGGGCTCGCTCGTCATGAACTACCCCCTGGGCGTGAGCAGCGCCACCGTCCGCAGCATCCTGTCCGATCTCGAGGTCATGGGTCTGCTCACGCATCCTCATACCTCGGCCGGGCGAGTCCCAACGGATGCGGGGTATCGCTACTACGTTCGTTCACTCGTCGCCGAGTGGTCTCTGCCGGCTGTCGAGCAGCGCATGATCCGCCACCAGTTCGGTCAGGTGGAGTTCGCCAGCGAGCACTGGTTCCGTCTCGCGGCGAGCACGCTGGCGGCCAGCACCGGTACTGCCGGTCTGGCAACCACTGCCAAGCCACAGGCGGCGCGCGTCCGGCGCGTGGACCTCCTCGCCGTTCAGGACCGCCTGGCCCTGCTGGTGGTCCTCTTCCGTGAGGGCACCATGAAGCAGGCTCTGCAGAACCTGCCCGTCGCCGCGGGCCAGGAACAGCTGGACCGCGTGGCCGGTCTTCTGAACGTCCTGGCGGTCGATCGCACGGCCGACGAGATCGATACCGCACTGGCCGATCTTCCGGGCGGCGCCGAGTCCGCCGCGGATCTGGACCTGCTGCGCCGCATCGGAGAGGGCCTGGTGCGCACGATGCGGGAGTTCGATTCGACGCTGATCGACGACCTCTTCAGCGANNGGCCTGCTCAACGTGATGGCCGCCCCGGAGTTCGACCGAAGTGACAAGGTTCGGCGGGTCTTCGCTGCCCTCGAAAACCGGGTCTACCTCGGTTCGCTGGTGGAGAGCGTCGCCAGAGCGGGCGGCATCCAGGTCTTCATCGGCCACGAGAACAGGCCGCTCGAGATGCAGGACGTCTCGCTCGTACTGGCGCCGTACGGACGGGTCGGCCGTGCCGTCGGCGTCGTCGGCGTTCTGGGGCCGACGCGCATGTCATACGCCCACGCGATCGCCTCGGTCGAGTTCGTCTCGGGGCTCATGAACGAATTGGTGGAGCATCTGTATGCCTGATCGACCGACTCAAAGTCGAACCCATCGCCGGGGCGCCGCGGGCGACTGGCCCGGCAGGCCTGCCGAGAGCAAGTCGCCTGGATTCGCGTCGGACGAGGCGACGGTTGAGGATCTCAGCGCCCAGCTCGAGACGGCCAAGGCTCTCGCGGCGGAGCATCTCGCCAGCCTGCAACGCACGGCTGCCGACTTCGCCAACTTCAAGCGCCGGACCGCCGAGGATCGCGAGCGCGACCTGGGCCTGGCCAGCGAGTCGCTCCTGCGNNAAGCTGCTGGCCGTGGCCGACGACTTCGATCGAGCGCTGGAGGCCATGCCGCCGGACTTCAAGGGCGCCGGCTGGATCGAGGGCATCGTCCTGCTGGATCGCAAACTCCGGGCCCTCCTCGAGAGCGAGGGAGTGACGCCGATCGAGGCGATCGGCCGGCCCTTCGACCCACGTGAGCACGAGGCTATCGCCATCTTTCCGGCCGCCGGCCGTCCCGACGGCGAAGTCGTAGCCGAGATCCAGCGCGGCTACAGAGTTAGAGACAGAGTCCTGCGACCGGCGATGGTCGCCATCGCCGGCGGCGAAGCAGCCGCGGGCGATGCCACTTCACACGCCAACTGACACACAACCGATCCCTGCGAGGAGCACTGAACAAATGGGCAAGATCATCGGCATCGACCTGGGCACGACGAACTCCGTTGTGGCGGTGATGGAAGGCGGGGAGCCTACGGTCATTCCGTCCGCGGAGGGAGGTCGGACTGTCCCGTCGGTCGTCGCGTTCACCAAGAGCGGCGACCGGCTCGTCGGCCAGCTGGCCAAGCGTCAGGCCGTCACCAACCCCGGTAACACCGTCTACTCGATCAAGCGCTTCATGGGTCGCCGTTTCGACGACCCCGAGGTGGCGCATTCGCTGCCGCTCGTTCCCTACAAGGTCGAGCGCGACGCGCACAGCGACGGGATCAAGGTCGTCCTCGCCGACGGCAAGACCTACACCCCGCCGGAAATCAGCGCCATGATCCTGCAGAAGCTCAAGGCCGACGCAGAGGCGTACCTGGGCGAGAAGGTCACCGAGGCGGTCATCACCGTNNGGTCGCATCGCCGGCCTGGACGTGAAGCGAATCATCAACGAGCCCACGGCATCGGCTCTGGCATACGGCCTCGATAAGAAGCACGACGAGAAGATCGCCGTCTACGACCTTGGCGGGGGCACCTTCGACATCTCGATCCTCGAGCTCGGTGAGGGCGTCTTCGAAGTCAAGGCCACCAACGGCGACACCCACCTGGGCGGCGACGACTTCGACC
>PMNU01000072.1 GCA_003165675.1 Chloroflexota bacterium | reverse complement strand
CTTCGCCCTACGGCGCCCCGCCAGCGGGATGGGGCGCGTCCGTACCGGCGACCCGACGGAGTCCGCTGCCTCGCATCATCGGTCTTATCGTCGTCGTTATCGTTATCGTCGTGGCCGGCGCCTTCGTCGTTGAGATGAACTCGGTCCAGAGGGGCCAGGTTCTCTTCTCGACCGATGCCCCCGTGGCCGGCACGTCGACCGACTGCAAGGTCTCCAATCAGGTGACCTCGGTCAGCGCGACGACCTCCGTATACGCGACCTACATATTCAAGTCGACGCAGGGAAGCGACACGGTATCCCTCGCCGTGACCAGGAATGACCAGACGTACCTGCCCACCACGGCTCTGCCCACGACCGATACGCAGGGCTACGACTGCTTCGCCGACACATCGGATCTCAGCCAGCTGCCCGGTTGGGGCTCCGGCACATATCACTTCTCCGTCACAAGCGGCGGGTCGGTGATCGCCGAGGGCGACCTCACCGTCAAGTGACCGATCCGGACCCGCCAATCCGGGCGGTCTGGAAGCGTACGTCCTCAACGTCCACACGCGGCCCGAGGCGCGGCGGATGGGCCTGGCGCGATCGCTCCTGGAGCGACTCGTCCAGTAGGTCAGAGCCGCCGGCGTGCGCCGGATCAGGCTTCGAGCCAGCGACGGCGGGCGGCCGCTGGACGAGGCCATGGGTTTCCGACCGGGCAACTACCTGCAGCTGACGCCGGACTGAGCCCGGAGCCGCAGACCATACGCCGCAGATCGACATGTCATGGTCGCGCGGCCCGCCAGCCCAAGAAGATCGGCCAACCCCAACTCACCGAGACGACCGCTATCGCCAATCCGATGCCAAAGCAGATCGGATGCAGGATGGAAATGCCCTTGATGATCGCCAGCTCCACGACGATCCATATCATCTGACCACACCCGATGGCAAAGGCGAGGAACGGCGCGATCCGCCAGCAGCGCACGCCCAGCAGCGCGACGGCCAGGGAGCCCAGGCCGAAGAGTCCGCCCAGGATCAGCCCCGGAACGAAGAAGTCCGGGAAGGGGCTGCCGTCGAGCCAGCTCATGGGCATGTGCATGAAGCTGCCGTCGGGGCTGTAGACGAGCGCCGCGCCCCCGGCGATGGCCATGAGGCCGAGAAGCACCAGCAGTCCCACCACGAAGCGTCCGGCGCGGTTCATGGTTGGTCGAGGGATCGGATCTGGGGCTGTGGCGAAGACGGCCACGGTCATGGTTCTCCCTGCTGGTCCTGGGCGTGGAGACGCGACCTCGATCCCGCCGGTCCAGGAGCGCGTCGGGTCCCGATCCTCCTGTGGACGGCGTCCGCCGGTCAAGGGCCATGGTACCCAGGTGGCCAGGGCTGGCGAAACGTTGAGGCCACGCAAGCTGCCTTCCGGCAGCGGCTTCGCCTGCTCGACCTGCATGTTTGATGCAGACCATCCCGAGCCGGACCATCATCCCGACTTTGTCGACGGTCAGGAAGCGCAAGTCCGGGCCGACGTTCAGGGCGTTCATTCGCACCCGATCAGGTACCGTTAGGTCGCCGAGCCGGGAGGTCCGATGCGCCTGCAAGATTTCGCCCTCGAAAGGTTCTTCGCCCGCTGGGAGTTCCAGGCCGAGATGCTGCTGTGCGCCTCCGACGTGGAGGGCTGGCCAATGCGCGACCTTCTCGAGCTCGCGGACGACGAGGTCCGGCGCCGGTGGGACGACCTGCGGTTGGGCTACACCGAATCGCCCGGGGACCCGGCGCTGCGAGCCGCTATTTCGGGGCTGTACGAGCGGGTCTCGCCAGACGACGTCCTGGTCTTCTCCGGCGCCGAGGAGGCCATATTCGCGATCCACAACGTCCTGCTCGGGCCGGGCGACCACGCCATCGTCGTGCGGCCGGCCTATCAGTCACTTGCCGAGGTAGCTCGGGCGGCNNTAATCCTGATCAACGAGCCGCACAACCCTACCGGCTCGCTGAGCGACCGGGCCACCTTCGATCGGCTAGCGGAGATTGCGGCGGAGTCCGGCGCGCGCCTGATCGTGGACGAGGTCTATCGGTACCTGGAGTTCGACCCGGTCGACCGGCTGCCTGCCGGCGCCGACGCGCTGGCGACGGGAGTGAGCATCGGCGTCATGTCTAAGTCGTTCGCCCTGGCCGGTCTTCGGATCGGCTGGATCGCGACTCGCGACCGCGCCCTGCTGGAGCGGTTGGCCGCGTTCAAGGACTACACCACGATCTGCGCCTCCGCCCCCGCCGAAGTGCTCGCGCTGATCGCCCTGCAGGCCAGCGACCGCGTCCTGGCGCGAAACCGGGCGATCGTTGAAGCCAACCTCCCGCTCCTGGACGCGTTTTTCGGCCGCTGGGCGGGAACGTTCGAGTGGGTTCGGCCACGGGGCGGAAGCATCGGCTTTCCCCGCCTCGTAGCCGGCCCCCCGATCGACAGATTCGCTGAGGATCTCGTGCGTGAGACCGGAGTCCTGCTTCTGCCGGGGACGGTCTTCGCCGACACGGGCAACCACTTCCGAATCGGCTTCGGCCGGTCGAATCTGCCCGTCGCGCTCGAGCGCCTGGAGTCCTACGCGGGCAAGACGCTCCGGTAAGGACGGGAGGCGGAGCGAGCGCACGGGGGCGGGGCAGGCCATCCGCCTTGCCCGGCTCACACGCAGCTCGGCGGAATTGACCGGCCCGCCAAGGTGCAAGCCCCGCCAAGGTACAAGTCCAGGTAGACGATCCAGTCGAGTCCCTGGTCCTGTCCCCTCACCGATCGATTCGCCTACGTGGAGCGCCTGATGAGCAGGACCGGCACCGGGGAATGGTCGACCACGAATCGGGCCACGTGGCCCACGCTCCTCGGGCCCCGCTCGGTCGGCCCGGTTCGCGGGCGGGCGCACAGGATGACGGCGTCGGCATTCAGCCGCTGGGCGGCAGCGATGATCTCTTGTTCTGGACGACCTTGCGCGACGAGGTGCGTAATCGTGACCCCCGGCATGGCCACCTCGAACCGCTCCTGCCACATGGACAGGAGCACGTTCGTTGCTTCGTCGTCCGCGTCTGCCAGACGGTGCTCGATCGCGGCCCTTTTCGGCAGCGGCCAGGGTCCTCGGCGGACAACGGGGTCGTGGACGGCGAGCTCCCGAGGTCCGGCTTCCGCGACGTGCAAGAGCGCGACCTCGACCGCCGACCCGCCGGAGCCCACCACCTCCGACACTTGCTCGGGCAGAGCCGCATCCTCGGTTCCGGCAAGGGCCACGAGGAATCGGCGAGGCGCGCTCATGACCGACTCACCTCGGCACTCCCAGCAGCAGTGCGACGCCGAGCGCCGCGAGAATTGTCACCGGAGTCACGATGAGCCCGATTCGGATGTAGCTCCATGTTGATACCTCCAGGCCACGCTGGCGCAGGAGCACGAACCACAGGAGCGTGGCGACCGAGCCGACCGGAGTCAAGTTGGGTCC
>PMNU01000102.1 GCA_003165675.1 Chloroflexota bacterium | reverse complement strand
GCCGGAGTCGGCTTCGGTGGAGGCGCACTGATGGACGACCTGACACTCGCCAATCGCGCCGCCGCCAACCGCGACCCGCTCCCCAAGAAGGAGCGGATGAAGCTCCAGCGCGGATCAATTCCCGAGCAGGACGCCATGGCCCGGGCCCGCAACTTCGCCGAAGTGAACCTCGGCTACACAGAGCAGCTGGCCATCATGGAGGCTGACCGCTGCCTGCAGTGCCCCAAGCCCTACTGCATCGACGGCTGCCCCGTGGCAGTCAACATCCCCAACTTCATCCNNAGGTCTGCCTGCGGGCCAAGACGGGCACGCCCGTCGCGATCGGCTACCTGGAGCGGTTCGTGGCCGACTGGGCGATCAACAACCGCGACGCCTTCACCGCCGCCCGTCCGGCCCCGTCCGGCAAGAAAGTCGCCATCGTAGGCTCCGGCCCGGCCGGTCTGACCGCCGCGGGCGAGCTGGTCAAGCGCGGCCACGCGGTCACCATCTTCGAGGCCTTCCACGCCGCAGGCGGCGTCCTGATCTACGGCATCCCGGAGTTCCGACTGCCCAAGGACATCGTCCAGAAGGAAGTGGACCGGCTGGTCGCCGACGGCGTCCAGATCGAGCCGAACTCGATCATCGGCAAGACCTACACCCTGCCCGAGCTGCGCGATAAGTTCGACGCGGTCTTCGTGGCTGTGGGCGCCGGGCTGCCGGTCTTCATGAACGTCCCCGGCGAGAACCTCAAGGGCGTCTACTCGGCCAACGAGTACCTGACGCGCGTCAACCTGATGGGCGCCTACCACCCGGACTCCGACACACCGGTCCTCCACGGCCAGCGCGTCGCCGTCGTTGGCGGCGGCAACGTGGCAATGGACTCCGTCCGAACCGCCCGCCGGTTGGGCGCAGCCGAGTCGGTCTGCGTCTACCGCCGATCCCGCACCGAGCTGCCGGCCCGCATCGAGGAAGTCCACCACGCCGAGCAGGAGGGGGTTCGCTTCGAGTTCCTGACCGCCCCGGTCGAGGTGCTGGGCGACGAAAAGGGCTGGGTCAGCGGCATCAAGTGCATTCGCATGGAGCTCGGCGAGCCAGATGCCTCCGGAAGGCGTCGCCCGATCGAGATCCCCGGCTCAGAGTTCATCTTCCCGTGTGAGATGGTCGTAGTCGCCATCGGGACGCGCTCCAATCCCCTGCTCACCGCCACATCGCCCGACCTGCGGGTCAACAAGTGGGGCTACATCGAGATCGACGATGACCTCCAGACCTCGATGCCGGGCGTCTTTGCCGGCGGCGACATCGTCCGCGGCGCGGCCACGGTCATCCTCGCCATGGGCGACGGGAAGAAGGCCGCGGGCAACATCGACGCCTACTTGCGCGGGGAGTTGAAGGCGCCTGCGGCGGCTGAAGGTGAGGCCCCTGCCCGGGTCGCGGCGGAGGTCCCTGGAGCCGCTCACTAGAGAGTCCGTGGGGGCGGTGCCCGGGGCGCCCGAATCCGGCCGATGGCGGCCGAAGCTGGCGGCTGCAAGTGCCGCCGCTACCGGCCCGCGAGAACCGCCTCGAACCAGTCGAGCGCCGTACCGCTGAAGTAGACCTGGTTGCCGGATACCTCGCTGAGCAGGTAGCGCGCTCCGTCCGGGGCAATGCCCGTTATCGCAACCCAGGCCCAGCTGACTCCGGGTGAGTGGTTCATCAGAAGGGCGCCACTCAGCGTGGCGGCGTTCGGCGGCCACGGCGAAGAGTAGGACCACGTGCTGTTGCCGTCAGGGGAAGTCCCGGCGGCGCTCCATACCACCGGGCCGGTCAGGAACGGGGCCGTCTCGCTTGGATCCAGCTCCGGTCCCTGCGCGGCGCCCGCTCCGGTGATCGGGGCGATCCCTCTCCAGGCCTCAACTCGTAGATCGCTCCAGCCGGCAAGCTGGCCCCGATCGGCGACATCCAATGACAACTCCACGTAGTCGCCCGCGGTCGAGACGCCCGAGCCAAGTCCTTTCGTGAGGTCACCTGGAGGGGGCGCAGCCATTCGACCATACCCGGGGTCAAAGGAACCCACGGAACTGAGACCTGCCACCTGGAACTCCCCTGGGCCGATGACCAGGCTCGCGAGCACGCTTGCGACGAGAGTCAGGACCAGTCCTACCGCAAGCCGGCGCGGGAAACCGAGCCGAAGCGGACGAGTCTGCCATGCCCCGGCTATCCACCACAGCGGCAGCGACATCAGAACGACGACCGCCGGCCAGTTCAGCGGGCCTGACCAGATCAACAGAGCGTAGGCCAACAGGATCGCCGCGCCGAGTGGGATCGTGACGCGGCGAACGACCCGCCCCGTGAATCCCGCCCGAGCGGCCACAGTCGGAGTGACGACGCGGCCGGCAACGAGCGCTGCGATGTCGAGAACGGCCATGCCCAGGATCGCGTTGGTGACAGGATCCCAACTGTACCCGTCTGCGCCCAGGAAACGAAAAGCGGCGTTGTTCGCCACGGTCAGGGCCACGGCCGCGACCATCACCACCCCGAAGCCGACCAGGCCGCCCCACACGCCGCCGCGCGCCACGCCCCAAACTCCCGAGCCAGCTGCTGCGAGCAGGCGAGTCGGATCGCGTCGCGCCCGAGTGAGCTCGTCGGCCAGCCCCTCGGCAGACCCAAGTCGGTCCACAGCCATCCGATCTGCCTCAATCGGATCCATCCCGGCGTTTCGCAGGGCCTCCGAGCAGTCCGCCAGATGCACTCGAAGCTCATCGACGATCTCGGCCCGTTCGTCGTCCGCGAACGGCAGCCGCTGCTCCACCGCGCTCAGGAAGCGCTCGCTCTCGGGCGCCGGCTCAGGCATTGGCGGGCTGTGCGGTCACCAGCCGGACGCTTCGCGCGAATTGCTCCCACTCGGCCGACTGCGCATTGAATGTCCTCAGCCCCCCTTCGGTAATCCGGTAGTAGCGCCGGCGAGGCCCCAGCCCGCCATCGCGCCAGGAGGCCTGAAGCGCGCCGTGCTTCTCGAGCCGATGGAGCGCCGGATAGAGCCAACCCTCGCCGGGATCGATGAACGCCCCGCTTCGCTCGCGGATTCGCTGGGCGATCTCGTATCCGTACAGCTCCCCGTCCTTGAGCACGCCGAGTATTAGCAGGGCCGTCGTGCCCTTCAGCAGCTGCGAACGATCCACTGTCTACATCACCATGTGAGGTAGACATCCTATCGCCGTCGCGCGGGGCGTCAAGCGCGGGATGCGGAGACGGCAGCCAGCCGGCGGGCCCACACAGATCGGTCCTACGCCGCTGCGGAGACCCGGGACGGATTCTGCGCCCAATGGGCTCCCCGCGCCACAGCCACATCGCACTCGCCACCGCCACGACGACGGTGTAGGCGGAGAACAATCACAGGAAGCCCATCGCGGGACGCAGAGGAAGACGAGACGGGCCCGCCAGGGTTCGCTCAGCCCCCGGCGACGGCCCAGGCCAGGATGGGCAGCATGAGGCCGGCTTCGTAGCCGCACTCGCGCGGCCCGGACGTGACCTATTGCGCCGGACTGGCCGCGGCAGAGGCCACCGGAGCGTCCTTCGCGTCGGTCGTCGTCTCCTGGCGCTGCCAGCCCGTAATCCAGATGGCGGCGGCGGCGAGCGTGATGAACACGAAGACGCTAACTCTGAATTGGGGCGTTATCGCGTAGAGCTGTGCGACGAAATACGCAGGGATCACCAGACGTGTTCGCCACGGTTCCGCAATCCCGGTGCCCGTTCCACCCGCGGCCCACATGATGATAGGCATGACCATCACGGCTTCGTACTGGAGCGAGTGCGGGCTGACGACGATTCCAATCAGGCAGGCGGCGGCTGCCGCCTCGGCCATTGACGAGCGCAAGAGTCGAGGCAGGGCTGCCAGTACAACCACAGCGGCTGCGGCGTAGGCAATGGCCGATGGCACGTCGTGCCCCATCAGAATGCCCGGAAGCGCGATCGTCTTGTTGACGTTCTGCCACGTGTCCGCGTCGAAGTAGGGCGACGTAAAGATGAGCCAGTCCTTCGGCCACATCCAGTCGCCAGCGCTCCCTGCCACGCCCAGCAGGTACCACCCGGCGGCGACCGCCATGGCCACGGAAAGCGCGGTCCACTGGCGTCTGATGACAAGCAGGACCAACATCGGCAAGGCGAGTGTGGGCTTGTAGAGCATGGCGCCGACGGCCAGACCGGCCACGATCTGGCGGCTACCTCGCAGCCCGTTGATTGCGATCATGGCAAGCAGCAGACCCAGAGGCGCATTCTGCCCCACGGCCGCAGCGGCCAAGGTTGGAGCCCAGGCAAGCGTTGCGACAAGCGCCACCCGCGTGTCCAGTCGGAACGCGCGCGCCCCAAAGAACCCGGCGCCGATGCCGCAGGTGACCATCACACCGGCGTGGGCCCAGAAGGCGGCAGCCATCGGCAGGAATCTCAGTGGGAAGTACAGCCAGGCCGTACCTGGCGGATACAAGAAGATGAATGGCGTGAACCCGTGCGCGATCTGCCAGGCCTGCTGTCGGCTCGTGTCAAGAAGATCTGGCGTGCCCACGAGTTTCGCGGCGAACCAGAACTGCGGAAAGTCCACCCAGCCACCGGGCGGCGAACCCACTATGACAATGCTGCTCATGACCACCAGTCCGATGGCCCAGAGCCAGAACCTGCGTGGGGCAAGCCTCAACGGAATTGGGCGGCCATCGTTCGTGCCCGGGCTCGTTCTCGTGCCGGCGGCAGCGCCCGAATTCCCGCCGGAGCCCGCCGGGGGTTCGGCGCCCGAGCCCACGCCGGAGCCGCGCCGACTGTCCGGCCGCTCCAGCGTCGTCTCGTCGACCGACTTCCTCGCCCTGACGCCCGGCACGATCCCCTCCGGCTAGGCTCGCGCCGCGGCCAGCCGCTCGAGGATGAGCGGCTTCACCTGCGAGATGTCGACCCGGATCTGCTCCATCGAGTCGCGGTCGCGGATCGTTGCCTTACCGTCGTCGAGCGAGTCGACGTCTATAGTCACGCACCAGGGCGTCCCGATCTCGTCCTGGCGCCGGTACAGCTTCCCGATGGCGGCCGTGTCGTCGTAGACGGCCATGATGTCCTTCGCCAGGTCGTCGCGGAGCGCATGGCACTTTGCCACGATCTCGTCGCGCTTCTTGAGCAGCGGCAGGACCGCCACTTTGTACGGCGCCAGCTCGGGGTTGAAGCCCAGCACCACACGCTTCTCGCCGCGGACCTCTTCCTCGCGATAGGCGTCTATGAGGAATGTGAAGGCCGCACGGTCGCCGCCGGCCGACGTTTCGACGATCCAGGGCACGTAGTGCTCCTCGGTCGCGGGGTCGAAGTACTCGAGGTTCTCGCCGGTCGCCTGCTGATGCCGGCCCAGGTCCCAGTCGCCGCGGTTGTGGATCCCCTCGAGCTCCTTCCAGCCGAACGGGAAGCGATACTCGACGTCAACAGCCTTCTTGGCGTAGTGGGCCAGCTCGTCGGGGCGATGCTCGCGGAAGCGCAGCCGCGCGGGCGCGACGCCGTAGCGCACGTACCACGCCAGCCGCCGCGGCATCCAATCCTCGAACGTGGCCGCGGCAGTCTCCGGCTTGACGAAGTACTGCATCTCCATCTGCTCGAACTCGCGCATCCGAAAGACGAAGTTGCCCGGGCTGATCTCGTTTCGGAATGCCTTGCCGATCTGGGCGATCCCAAACGGAAGCTTCTTGCGGCTCGTCTCGCGGACGTTGCGGAAATTCACGTAGATGCCCTGGGCCGTCTCCGGGCGCAGATAGACCTCGCTGCCCTCCTCCTCGACCGGACCCATGTGGGTCTTGAACATCAGGTTGAAGCGCCGCGGGGCCGACAGCGGACCCGCGTCCACGGGGCACCTGAGGCCGAGGCGGTCGACAACGGTTGGGTCGGCCAGCTCCGTGTTAGTCAGGTCCTCCGCGCCGGGCAGCTCGTCGAGGCGGAAGCGCCGCCGGCACGTGGTGCACTCGACCAGCGGATCGCTGAAGTTGGCGACGTGGCCGGAGGTGACCCAGACCTGCGGCGCCATGATGATGCCCGCGTCGAGGCCCACGATGTCGTCGCGTTCCTGGACCATGGCCCGCCACCACGCCCGCTTGACGTTGTTCTTGAGCTCCACTCCGAGTGGTCCGTAATCCCAGACGGCGTTGATGCCGCCGTAGATCTCCGAACTCGGGAAGATGAAGCCGCGCCGCTTGGAGAGCGAGACGATGGTCTCGAGGTTGGCGACGGACGGTCCTGGGTCGTCCGCCGGCGTTGGTGGCTTGGGGGCGGTCACGGTTGTCTCCTCGAGAGGGGCGGTCGATCCCGCGCGGACTGATTTCGGTTGGACGGGCTATCGACGGCTCGGACGGTTGAATGCTCGAGGAGTCATTCTCGCATGAGCGCGGGGGCCGGGGCGCGCAGACCGCGTCGAGCCGTCATCATGGCGGAGCGCTCCAGTCCCGCGCCGTCCATCGATAGGGAGAAGAGCCCGTGGCTTCCGCCCGGCCAATCGAGTCGAAGACGAGTCACCCCGTCCTCGGTCCCGCAATAGCCATTGGCGACGACCGGGGCCGGACGAAGCTGAGAGTCCTGTTCGACATAGTCCTCGTCCCGATCGGCATTCTGGGCATGCTCCTGGGTCGTGGCGACCTCGCATCCGGAAGCATGGCGCTGGGTGTGGCACAGGTCGCCGGCGGAGTCATCGTGGCCGTTTATGGTCTGAGGGGAGCCGTCGTAGACGCGCAGCGCCTCGCATACCCGATCCGCCTCGTAATAGCCAGGGACGGTTTTGAGCTGCTTCCTGGTCGGCGCCCGATTCCCTGGCTGGAGCTGTTCCCGAGTCGGCACCCGATCTCCTGGGACGAAGTCGAGACCATCGGCGACACGCGCGCCCCGGCCGGGCAACCGAGGACGCTCAGAGTCAAGCTGCGCGATCCCAATGGCTTCGCCGAGCGGAAAGCCCTCTCGGCCTTCGCCCGCATCACGCTCCGGGTGAATCGGGGCGACCTCGTCCTCGGCAGCGGCATGGGGGAGTCCATCGTGAAGCTGGAGAGCCTGATGCGGAGGCGCCTGGACGAATCCCACCGCTCCGCGTCCGAGGCGGCGGGCGCGCCGGAACGTGCTCGCGAGTCCAAGCGTCGCCGGCCGTCGCGAAGACGATGAGCCGTTCGGCACGGCAGCCAATGGGGGTTTCCATCCTCGTGCCGTCGAATCAGGAGGAGCAGGCTGAGGACGAAAGAAGGTCCCTATGGAACTCCTCCTGGTAATCATCATCCTCATCCTCCTGTTCGGCGGCGGGTTCAGCTTCTACCGTCGCTGAGGCACGCCTGATCTAGCGGGCTCGATCCCCTCGGGCAACGACTTCGCGGCCCGAGTGTGAGGCCGCCCGTCGTCGCCTCTCAGGCGTCCGCCTACCCTCGCCTGACCTCATCGAGGAACTCGAGAGAACGAGCGTCTCGCTCCAGGGCCACGCGCAGGAAGTCGCGCATGGCGGCTTCCACCTCTCGCTCGACGGCGGCCGGGAGCCGGAGCCCGGCCAGGGCTTCGACATCCATTCGCTGGTAAGCCTTCAGCAGCTTGACCGCATCCACCGACATGCCGGCTCTGTCAGCCGGCGGCCCCGGGCAGCGCGAGCACAGCACGCCTCCCAGCGGCGGAACCCACCGGAACTGCTCGTCGGCATCGAGCATTCGGTCGCATTCGACGCAGCGGTCCACCTCGGGCCGCACGCCCATCTCGTCGGCCAGGTGCATCTCGTACCAGCGGGCGACACGATGCGAGGCCATGCCTGCGTCCAGCAGCTCGTAGGCGCGTCGAAGCAGAGCGTACAAACCTTCGGTTTCGTGGCGTTCCTCGATGGAGCGATCGGCCAGCTCGGCGAGATACCAGGCCGTTGCCGTGGATTCCAGGGAGTCGCGCAGGCGCAGCCAGGCGTGACTTACCTCGACCTGGGTAACAACGTCGAAGGTTCGGCCGCGGGCCAGAGCCACTCGCAGCTCCGCGAGCGGTTCCAGCGCGCCCCCGAGACGACTCGTAGGCTTGCGCACGCCCTTTGCGATGGCCTTGAGCTTGCCGTGGGTCGGAGTGAAGAGGGTCATGATCCTGTCCGCCTCGCCGTAGTCGAAGCGAGAGAGGACGATGGCGTCGGTTACATAGAGGCGCGGATTCGGCACGAGGACCACGCTATCACGCCTGACCCGGCTGCTCCGCTATGCTCCCGTCATGGATGACACGACCGCCCACCAGATCCCTTCGGAATCCGGCGCCGCGTCGAACCCGGCCGCCTCGGACTCCCCCGGCACCGCCCCGAACGCCGCCGCCTCGGACTCCCCCGCCGCCTCCCCCGGCCCGCGGACCGACCGGACCCGGATCCGCCGCCACGCCGATCGTGCCGTGCCGGAAAGGGTCGACGAGTTTCTGCGGACCGGTCTGATCGCCCACGTGGCCTGCACCGACGACGGCGAGCCGCGCGTGATCCCGTTCCTGTATCACTACGAGGCCGGCCACATCTATCTCCATGGCTCGCCCGGCAACGCCACGCTTCGTCTGCTGCGCGACGGCCGCTCTGCCGCCGTCGCCGTCACCAAGATCGTGGACCTGATCGCATCGAAGACCGCGGCGGACCACTCGGCCAACTATCGAAGCGTCGTCGCATACGGCCGCGGCCGCCAGATCGCGGACCTGGCCGAGAAGCGCCGCATCCTCGACGCCATGACGGCGCGCTACTTTCCGGGCCGTCTGGCATCGACCGACTACGCCCCGGCCGCCGACGAGGACCTTGCGCGAATGGATCTGATAGACGTGGAGATCGACGAGGCCTCAGCCAAGATGCGCGAGGGCGGACCCATCGGCCCTCACGATTCCGAGCCCGACTTCCCGGGATCTGCATTCGTTCGGTCCGTCTGAGGATCGTCCTTGGGGATCCAGCGGCTGGAGCAGCGCCCGCGCGTCGCCCGGTCGAGCCTTGGGGAGCGCCCCGCGTTCGCCTGCCGGTGGCGTCGAGCGCGACTCGCCCAGCTTCCTGAAAGGGGGTTGCTATGATCCGCGCGTGCAAGAGTCCGTCACCCTGGCCGAGTTGCTGTCCGAGACCGAGCGGGAGATCCTGAGGCTGGTCTCCGATCGAGACGTGCCAACGTCCGGGCTGTACGCCATGTGTCGCTACCACCTCGGACTGGACGGCAGCGGCTCGTCCGGCAAGCGGCTGAGGCCATTGCTCGGGCTGCTAACCTACGCCTCGATCGCGGGCGACTACCGGGCGGCGCTGCCCGGTGCCGCAGCCGTGGAACTCGGCCACAACTTCAGCCTGGTCCACGACGACATCGAGGACGGCGACACCGAGCGCCGCCACCGCCCCACGCTGTGGGCGCTCCACGGCATCCCGCAGGCGATCAACGCCGGCGACATGCTCTTCACCCTGAGCCGGAAGGCGCTTCATCGGTTGACCGACCTGGGATTCCCAGACTCCAAGGTCCTTAGGCTGATGCGCCTCCACGACGACACCTGCCTGGCTCTGTGCGAGGGCCAGTACCTCGACATCTGGGCCAGTGAGCGGTCGGAGCCAATGTCGGTCGAGCTGTACTTCGACATGATCGGGCGCAAGACCGCGGCCCTGATCGCCGCTTCGGTCGAGGCCGGGGCCGTACTGGCCACCGACGACGAGGCTGTGATCGCGCGGTACCGCGCCTTCGGTTGGGCCCTCGGAATCGCTTTCCAACTCAACGACGACCTGCTGGGAATCTGGGGCGAGCAAGCGTCGACCGGCAAGGAGCCGACCGACGTGGCCCGGCACAAGATGACGCTGCCGGTGATCTACGCCTTCGAGCATTCCGGCGCCGGAGACAAGGTCGGCCTGGAGGCGGTCTGGCGAACAGACGAGCCCGACGACGGCCAGGTCGCCGAGGCGGTCGCGCTAATCGAGCGGCTGGGCGGCCGCGACTACACCCGCGACCAGGCCCGCCGCTATCGGGACAAGGCGCTGGCCGAGCTGGATGCCGCCGGGGTAGTCGACGCGGACTCGCTCGAGGCGCTGCGCGGCATCATCGTCGGAGTCATCAAGGCCTGATCTGGCGCAGCCCCAGAGCCGCGCGCCCATCAAGACCTGGAAACGCCGGCAACGTAGCTCTCGCCTCAGCTGAGCTGTATCAGCCCTAGCGTCCTTCGTCCGGTCGAAGATGGCTCCGATCCGGCCCTGTCATCTGCCCTCGGCGACGGTCCCCGCCTACCGCCCCACGCCCTTGGCCGATTCGTCTCCCGTCCCGGTCTCCTCGTCGACCCGGTCGCCGCTTCGGCGCCGCACCGCCAGGACCTTGCCGACGCGACGTCCGTCGGTCACCTCAACGGTCAGCGTAAGACCCTGCACCGTGAGCTCGACTTTGTCGCCTGGCCGAGGTACGCCGCCAATGCGGTGGTAGATCAGGCCACCGACAGTGTCGTACTCATCGGCATCCTCCAGGCCGCCGAGGTCCACGTCGAAGAGTTCGGCCAGGTCGTCCACCGACGCGCGGCCGTCGATGCGCGCTTCGTCGGCCGAGAGCCGCACCGCAAGCGGCTCCTCCTCGTCGTACTCGTCCTGGATTTCGCCGACTATCTCCTCGAGGAGGTCTTCGATCGTCACCATACCGGCAGTGCCGCCGTACTCGTCGAGAACGATGGCCAGGTGAACCTTGCGGCCCTGAAGCTTGTGAAGCAGGTCGTCGATCGACATCGACTCAGGCGCGAAGAGGGGCGCCCGAAGCAGCTTGCGCAGGTCCGGCTTCTGCCCGCCCTTCAGGAAGGGCAGCAGGTCCTTGGCATACAGGAGGCCGACGATCTCGTCGATTGTCTTCTTGTAGACGGGTATCCGGCTGTGCCCCTCCCGAATGAAGGTGTCGATCACCTCGTCCATGCTGGCGGTGACGGGCAGGGCCGTCATCTCCGTCCGCGGAACCATGACCTCGTGGAGGCGACGCTCGCCGAGCTCGATGACGGCGCTGATCATCTGCTCTTCCTCGGCCTCCAGGACGCCCGTCTCCCCTCCCCGCTCAACGATGAGCTTGAGCTCCTCGGTGTTTATCTGCGCCTGGCGGGCAACGCCCGCCCCGAACCCACCTGCAATCTTGCGCGTGAGCCACGTCAGCGTGTTCACCAGGGGCGCGAGGATGTGGCCCACGACATCGAGCGGACCGGCGAGCGCCAGGGCCACGCGGTCGGGGTAGGCCAGGGCCAGGGTCTTGGGAACCAGCTCCCCGAAGACGATGGTGAACGCGGCGAGCAGCATCGTGACGATCAGCACGGCCAGACCGCCCGAGTAGGCCTTCAGGGCATCGATGCCGGCGATGATCCCGGCAACGTGCTCGGCAATATTGACGGCGGCATACGCAGAGGCCAGGAAGCCTACGAACGTGACCCCGATCTGGGCGACGGCCAGGAAGCGCGCCGGGTCCTCGACGAGCCGGCGGACCCCGCTGGCGCCCCGGCGGCCCTCTTCGATGAGCTGGTCGATGCGGCTGTGTCGCAGCGTCACCAGGGCGATCTCGGCCGCGACGAATACCGCCTCGATTAGAACGAGGATGAGGACGACCAACAGCTGCAGTACGACGTCACTCATCAAAGAGTTCTCTCGTTAGCCTCCTCAACAGGCGCCTGGCCCGAACCGGCCGCCGGCAAGGCCGTCGCAGCGGGCGCGTCACCCGGAGCGGCTTCGGCCCGAGGCTTGCGCAGGCGGGCGGGCACGCCCACCGCCAGCATCCCCGCCGGCACGTCCCTGGTCACAACCGATCCGGCTCCTGTACGAGCGCCATCGCCGAGTTCGATCGGGGCAACGAGCATCGTGTCCGAGCCCAGGAAGACGCGCTTGCCGATCTTCGTCTTGTGCTTGCGGACGCCGTCGTAGTTGCAGGTGATCGTGCCGGCGCCAACGTTCGTGCGCTCGCCCAGCTCGGCATCGCCGATGTAGCTGAAGTGGTGCTGCTGCACGCCCGGGTCGAGGCGGCTGGCCTTGACCTCGGCGAAGTTGCCCAGCCTGGCCTTGCGTCCGATCGACGACCCTGCGCGAATGTGCGAGAACGGCCCGACCTGGACCTCGTCCTCTACTTCAGAGGACTCGAGCACGCTTGCCCAGATGAAACAGTCGCGGCCGATCACGGTGTCGATGATCTGACTGCCGGCCCCGATTCTGGTCCCCTCTCCTATCTTCGTACTGCCGCGCAGGACGACGCCGGGCTCGAGGACGACATCCGGAGCCAGCTCGACCGAGACATCGACGTAGGTCCGGACCGGATCGATCATGGTCACGCCGGCGAGCATGTGGCGCTCGTTGACGATCATCCGCAGCTCGAGTTCCGCGGCCGCCAGCTGCGACCGGTCGTTGATGCCGGCAAGGGTGCCGTCGTCCTCGACCTCGAGCGAGACCACGGGCCGGCGGTCTTCTCGAGCCAGGGTCACCAGCTCCGGCAGATAGAACTCGCCGGAGACCGGCGAGGGCTTGACGTCGCCGATCCGTCCTCGCAGCCAGGCTGCGTCGAAGGCGTAGACGCCGGCGTTGATCTCCTCGATCTCCAGCTCCTCGGGTGTGGCGTCCTTGTCCTCTACGATCCTCAGCACCTGCCCGCCGTCCTCGCTGCGGATGACCCGACCCAGGCCCTCGGGCTCCGCCGAATGGACAGCGAGAAGAGCCACGGCCGCGTTGCGGGCGCGGCGGATGTCGATGAGCTCGGCCAGGAGGTCTGTCTGAACGAGCGGCACGTCGCCCGACAGGACGAGGATCTCGTCGACGGACTCGGGGGCTGCCGCAATCGCCGCGCGCACCGCGTCGGCCGTGCCCAGCGGCTCAGGCTGCAGGGCAAAGTCCGCCCGGTCCGCAAATACCTCTGTAAGGCCGGCCGTCGCCGGCGAGTAGACGACCAACGGACGTCGACCGCTGACCTCGAGCGCGGCGTCGAGGACGAACGCAAGCATTGGGCGCCCGCACAGCTCATGCTGGACCTTTGGCTGGCGCGATTTCATGCGCGTCCCAAGGCCGGCGGCGAGGACCACCGGGAGAACGCTCCTGGGAGTGTGCCTCATGCCATCGGACGGTAGCACGGAACGGCCGCGCTGCGCGCCGGATAGTGGACTCACAGTTCCCTTCGCCCTAGCGAATCGACGGCTTCGCGATGGCGTCCACCAGCTGGCTCCGCCGGGCGACCGCCTCGATCTCGATCAGGGCGTTGCGCGGGAGCGCGGCGACCTGGACTGTGCTGCGAGCCGGCGCCGGCTCGACTACGTGCCGGCTGTAGATGGCGTTGATATGCGTGAAATTGGCAAGGTCGACGAGGAAAATGTTGGTCTTGACCACGTCGGCCATCGTCAGGCCTGCGGCTCCCAGAACGGCTTCGAGGTTCAGGAGAGCCCGTTCAGTCTGGTCATCGACACCGTCCGACAGTTCGCCCGTCACCGGATCCAGTCCGAGCTGGCCCGAACAGAAGACAAAGCCGTCGATCTCAACGGCCTGGCTGTATGGACCGATTGCGGCGGGCGCGGCCGCGGTCGCGATCTCGCGACGACTCATCGAGGCTCGTCTCCCTTCCACTCGGCAGGCTCCACCGCCGACTCACCGGGACGGTGCCGTGCGGCTTCTACGCATTGTGGACCGTGCGAGGCCGGATGGTACCTGCTCCTTCGGCGACGAGCTGAGCCGCCGGGGACGAGTGCCGGCCGGCGATCGTGGTGGCGGCGACGAACGGCTCGCCCGTGGCGATCAGCGGGAGCGTACCGTTGACGGCGGCTAGGCGCACGACGCGAACGGCTTTGCGCGCCTCGGCGAGCGTCGGGTAGAGCGACCAGAGCGTTGGACCCGAACCCGACTGGCACACCGGTCGCCCGACCAGCTTCTCCAGAGCGACGACGTAGCCTTGCAGACCGGGCGTCATCGACATGGCGGCCGGCATGAGGTCGTTCGCCCAAACCAGTTCCTGGGCCCGCTCGAGAAGGGCCGCCCCGGTCAGACCGCTCCTCATCAGCACCGCAAGTCGCTCGGAGGTCTTCCTGGCGCCTGCCGCATCCGACGGTCGCGCACCGCCCGCGTACGCCTTGAACACGGCGGGAGTGGCCAGCGGCAACCGGGGCGTGACCAGCAGGACGGCAAGCGGCTCGCCTCCGATGTCCGGCAGCGGCTCAACGGACTCGCCACGGCCGGTCACCAGGGCCGCGCCTCCCGCCAGAAAGAAGGGCACGTCAGAGCCGAGAGAAGCGACCAGCGCGGCCGTTTCCTCCCGGCCCAGTGAAGCGGCCCATGCCCCGAGGGCGGCGCTTATCGCTGCCGCCGCGTCGCTGCTGCCGCCGCCGAGGCCGGCGGCGACGGGGATCCTCTTGGCCAGACGCGCGGCCAGCGGCGGAGGTTCGGCCGGAGCGTCGTGCCACGTGGCCGCCACCGCAACACGGGCAGCGGCGATGGCTCGAAGGACGAGATTGTCCGGTGCCGGGGCAATGGTCGCGCCGGTGATCCGGAGGGAGTCGTGCGATGCGCCGGCCGGCGC
>PMNU01000137.1 GCA_003165675.1 Chloroflexota bacterium | reverse complement strand
AGTGCACCCGTACCGGAGAGCCAGGCTGGCGTATGACCGGACAGAGCGAACGAGCATTCAACGAGTGGCTTAGAGCCCAGCTCAAGGCCAAGAAGATGTCCCAGCGCCAGTTGGCGCAGCAGTCTGGCGTCGACCACTCGACGATCTCCAGGCTCATCCGCGGCGACCGCATGCCGTCGCTGGGCACGGCGACCAAGCTTGCCCGCGGCCTTCGCGAGATCCGCGATGACGCCGAGGGGCCGCAGTACCTTGGAGCCGTTGCCGCCGGGCCCGCGAATCCCACGGCTCGCGTGGAGTACTCGCTGCGCTCCGACGAGACCCTTTCGGAGCCGCAGGTTCGCCAGGTCATGGAGTACTACCTGGCTGTGCGGATGCGCCGCTTCGGTCGTGGCTATGTGGGCCCTCACTCCCAGGACCGGACCATGGAGCCGCGCCGTCTTCTCGACGACCGCCGCGGCACGCCCATGCTATCCGCCGCCCTGGCCGGCCACTCCGTGCGACCGATGGCCCGGCCGATGCCGGTACGGGCACGCTCCGGGCGCGAAGCGAGCTAGCGTCGGTCCGGCTTCAAGGAATGCGCCGGTAGACTGACAGCGTCTGCTCCGGCGCCCCTTCAAAGCGATCCACGAGCGTCAGCGCCTTGCCTCCTGAGTAGGCGTTTCGCCACTGCTCTTCCTGGGCGCCGCCGCAGCCTTCCGTGATCCACGCCGAATCGCACAACACCACGATGGTCGAGGCGTCGTCCGGAGCCACCACGGTGTTGCCGTCTCTGAGAAGCGGGTAGGCGTATGCGTCGGCCCCCTTGGCAACGTCGAGCGGCACCAGGGAAATCTTCCCGCCAGCAGCATCGCCTTCGATTCTGACGGCCGCCGCTTGAGCCTCCTGCCAGCTACCGGTGGAAGTGATGGGTGGCCAGTGAATGGCATTCCAGCCGACAAATGCGACCACGATCGCGACCGTGGCCGTTCTCCCGACGAGGCGCAGGGGACCGATTCGTTGCGACTGCCAGATCGCCCCGATGGCGACGCCGGCTGCCACGAGAACGAACGGGTCCGCGGCGGTGTGGTATTGCTCGCTCATGGTCAAGTTCAACTCCGAGACGGCCCGCAGCCCGAGACCGAGAGCGAGGATTATCGAAACCAGGCCGCCGACGACCAGGGCCACGCCGGCCCGCTCGTTCGCCAGGTCGATCTCCCCTCCGGATATCGACTGGCGATGCCGCCACGTCCGCAGCATCAGGAAGGTACAGGCCACGCTCGCGGCCAGCACCACGACAAGCGCGAGCAGGACGCCCGGCCTCAGCTCGAAGTAGGGCCACCCGGTGAGCGGCCAGTTGGGGATCCTGATCGCGGCGAAGACCAATCGGGCGACCGGGCCGGCCGACACATACCCCTCAGGTGCGCTCAGATACGAAGCGATGCCGCGTGTCTCCGTGAAGCCACTCGTCAGCTCGTGGAGGATGACGGGCACATACGTCAAGACGAGCAGGGCAAACCCCGCCACTCCCCACAGGAGGCTTCTGCGTCGCTCCGCGGAGCGCCCCCGGCGGAGGTCGAGAAGGAACGTGGCTCCAAGGGGAAGCACCAGCACCGCCGCGGTCTCGTGCGACTGTGTCGCCAACGTGAAACCGGCCGCTGCCGCAAGCCACCAGACAGGTTGCCTGGAACGCCATGCCTGCCACGCCCCCAGCAATGCCAGCGCCGCGCCGGGCTCGACGAAGTTGGGATTCCAGATGAACGTGGAGAAGAACACCAGATCGGCGGAAGTCGCCGCCATTACCGCCACGATCAAACCGGTGGCCCGCCCGCCGATTCCCCTTGCCACCCACCACAGCATCGGCACCACGAGAGAGTTTAGGGCTGCGATCTCGGCGAGGATCGCCCGCGGATCGCCGTGGGTAAGCCACGCGGCTGGAATCAGCAGGTCGTAGAAGAGGGCGCCGTGGTGGAACGTGAGATCGCTCAGCGATGTTGCCTGCGGGCCAAAGGTCGGCAGCTGGCCCGTCGTGACGGCCGTCCAGATCCCAATCATTGCCGTGCCCTGATCCGAGTCCCACGGCCCTCCAGTCCCGACATAGGCAAATCGGAGGACTGAGGCGGCCACCGTGATGGCGATCAATGCGACCAGCTCACCTCGTAGCACGGGGAGACTCGGCCCGGCATCCGAGGCGGGGGTCCCTCGTTGCGCCAAGCGACCCACGGCCGAGGCATCGCCCGCGCGGACGGCCGGTGTCGCAGCCTCCCCGTGACTCCCGACAGCGTCGCCGGCAGTTGTCATCGCGCCGCTCCTCCGGTTTCCGGGGGTAGGTTCTCGGTCTGGCGGGCAGGCGTAGCCGGTCCGGGCGTCAGCGGCCGGCCGGCTGCCAGATCGCCGAGCCGGGCAACGTTCACGGCGTCGAAACCCTCCTCCATCAGCGGGGTCTCCAGGTAATAGGCGACGTGGTCCAGGCTTGGGTGGCACAGCAGGTGCGCCAGGCCTTCACGGCCTATCTGGCCTTCACCGAGATGGGCGTGACGGTCGTGGCGGCATCCCCTGGCCGAGTGGGAGTCGTTGAGGTGAACCATGGCCAGCCGCGGCAGGCCGATCAAGCGGTCGAAGGTCATGAGAAGGTCGTCGATCGCCGAGGGGTTTGCCATGTCGTAGTCGGCACCCCACAGATGGGCTGTGTCGAGGCAGAAGGCGAGACGTCCGTCGAGGCCTCTGGCCCCCGCCGCTTCGAGAACCATGGCCAGCTCCTCGATCGTGGCCCCGATCGCGAAGCCGCTGCCGGACGAGTTCTCGAGAACGATCAGTGGCGCGTGAGGATCGGATTCCCTGGAGGGAATGCCATCCGTGGCTTGTTCGAGGCCGTCGACAAGCCGTCGCAAGCCTGCGTCTCGGCCGGCTCCGCGATGCGAGCCGACGTGCACGTTCACGAACCGAGCTCCGAACTCGGGGGCGTGTTCCAGCTCGTGGCGCATCAAGCCGACGGATCGTCCGAAGAGCTCGTCGTCCGGTCCGGCCAGGTTGACGAGATAGGGGGCGTGGATCGCGACCGGCCCGATGTCCAGCTCGACGAGCCGCCGCCGAAACGCCTCCGCATCGGGTGGCGTCTCCGCACGGCGCAGCCAGGCCGTCGGGTTGTCGCTGAAGATCTGCACAGTCGACGCGCCGATCTCGTCCGCTCGCTCCGCGACTCGCACGAGTCCGAGGCCCATAGGCAGGTGGACGCCGGCTCGTCGCCCGCCGGGCAGCTGGACACGAGCCGACTTCACTCGCTGCTCCGCGCCGACGCCTTCGTCTTCGCCGTTCGCGCGGTCGATCGTCAAGCGGCTGCCCACCCCTCGGTTACGACTTCTCGATCGCGATCAGCCGGCCCGATGGCCGTTCCGGCCCGGGGTGTACTCGCCCCCGATCACCGGCTCGATCAGTCCGTAGTCGCCGCTGGGGCGCTTGTACAGGACGCACAGCTTCTCCGACTCGGCGTTGACGAAGACGAAGAAGAGGTGACCGAGCTCCTCCATCCGTTCGAGTGCGTCCTCCTCGAACATGGGCTCGATCGCAAGTCGCTTCGTCTTGACGATGCGCGACCTGGGCGCATCCGATTCGGCCACGGTCTCGGGCTCCTCGCCGGCGATGCGGCGGGCCCGGGCTCCCTCCGGCCGGACCCTGCTGCGAGGTTTCTCTCGCGCATCCACCGCCTGGCGCTCGATCCGATCGATGACGATGTCCAGGCTCGCCTGGTGCGTGGGCCCTGCGGCGTGACTGCGCAGGACCTGACCGTCGACGGTGAGGGTAACCTCGGCGACCTGGGAATCGGCGGTGCTGCGGTGCTGCTCGCTTGAGAGCTCAATCACGGCGTCGGTTCTGTCGTCCAGCAGCCTTGCGAGTCGGCGCATCTTGCGCTCCGCGTACTGTCGTACCGGTTCCGGGACGTCGATGTTCTTGCCCTTGACGATCGTCCTCACGGCTGACCTCCGCAACGCACTTTGCGTACGCTCAGTGGGCTGAGGACCAGCCGAAGCGCACGCACTTCAGTGAGAGCCGCTGCCACGCGGCCAGTATAGAAGCCGGCCGGTGACACCGACCCAACGCGTGTCCGGCACCGAACGCAACCCCTCGTCTGATACGGCGAGATCCCGCGAGTGCGCCTCCGGGCGTCGGTCCTGTTTCGCCGGCAGGGGGTGCCGCACCGGCCATTGACCCGGCCTCTCAGCGCTCGCGGGCCACCGTCACCGCGGAGACGGCTACGGCCCCGGCGCCGTACAGCGCCTCCGCACACGCCACCAGGGTTGAGCCGGTGGTCATGACGTCGTCCACTAGCACTACCCACCGGCCGCCTATCCGAGCAGCCTGCGACGGATCTCGCAGCGCGAACGCGCCGGCCACGTTCATCCGGCGGGCGCGGCGTCCCAGGTCGAACTGCGGCGCCGTATTGCGGGTCCGCTCCAGCGCCCCGAGCCATGGCAGTTGCAAGCGTCGGGAAGCCTCCGCGGTCAGCAGGACGGCCTGATCGTAGCCACGGCGCCTGGCCCGCTCGGCGTGAACCGGTACGGGCACGAGCAGCTCCCCACCCGCCCCGGCCGCTTTCCAGCGAGCCGCCACTGCTGCGGCCAGCGGTCCCGCCAGCCGTCGCTCGCCCGCGTACTTGAACCCGTGCAGGGCCTTCCTGACCGCTCCCGAGAACGGAGCGCACCACTCCAACTGAGCCAGTGGCATCGGCAGCGCCGACGGCAGCCCGATGGGCACCCCGGCCGGCAGCCCTAGCCGAACGTTCAGCGCTCCACAGCAGGTCGGGCACAGGGCCACGCCCTCGATCGAACAGCCGGCGCATGCCGCCGGCAAGGCCATATCGAGAAGGGACGTGGCGAGATCGCAGAGCGTTCGAGAAGTCATGCGCAGACCCTAGCGCGCGCGGCTTGTCAGCCCAGTATTCGCCGCTTATGCGGCAGCCGCTACGCGACGTCGATCGAGATCTCGTCGCCAATGGAGGTGCCGGTGGCCTCGATCGTGCCGACGGGCAACTCCAGCACGCCCTGGGCTCCACCGACTCGCCACACCACGCCGCGCCACGGCGGGACTGCGTGGCGGGCGGAGAGGACACGCCGCCGGCCAGCCTGGCCATCTGCCGGGGCTGACACGAAAACGACGTCAATTGGAAACCTCATGAACAGCATGTGGATGCCATTCTCTCCCGGCAGCCAGAGCCCATCTCCGGCCGGTAGCGGCGCCCGCCCCATCAAGCCCATGAACTTGGCCCAGAAAGAAGCGCCGTCTTCGAGGCGCTCGGCCAGCAGGGTCCCTCTGCTGACGTTGCGCGCCATCAATCGCCGGCGACTCACGGGACCGCGCCGGACCCCATCGTCTTGAGGATCGAGATGATGGCCGGGCCGAGGATGACGATGAAGAGCGACGGGAAGATGCATCCCACCAGCGGAAACAGCATCTTGATCGGCGCTCGGGCTGCCTGCTCTTCGGCGCGCTGGCGGCGCTCGATGCGCAGCTGCTCGGACTGGACCTGCAGCACCTTGGAGATTGAGACACCCAGCTGCTCGGCCTGGATGATGGCGCCAATGAAGTTGGAGAGCGGCTGGACGTTGGTCCGCGGGACCATGTCCCGAAGAGCGTCGCGCCGGGCCTTGCCGACGCGAACCTCGGCCAGCGCTCGACGGAACTCGTCGGTAAGTGGGCCGGGCAGCTTCTCGACCACCTTCGCCAGGGCCCCGTCGAAGCCTAAGCCGGCGCGGACCGAGATGGTCAGCAGGTCGAGCGTATCGGGAATCATCTTGAGGATGAGCTTCTGACGAGCCTTGATCCGTCTGCCCAGCCAGAACTCCGGGATGAGGAAGCCGATGCCGAAGCCGACAAGCCCGAGGAAGAGGCCGACGACGACCCCTCCGATCAGCAGACCGAAGACCAGGAAGGCGATCGCGGCTATAGCGATGCCGACCAGCATCTTCACGCCCAACCAATCGCTAACGCGCAGGTCGCCCGGATTGCCGGCCATCGCGAGTCGCCTTTCCGCGTTCTCAGTCGACGATGCGCTGCCGAGCCGAGAGCTCATCTTCGAGAGGCGCGCAATCAGGGGACGAAGCGTGCGCTCGGAGAACGGCTGTTGAAGTTCGAGTTCCTCGAGGTTTCTGGCCTGGACCGAGCCGAGCTGCGTAAGTCGGGCCTGGACGGGATCGACCGGTGAGCCAGAGGCAAGACCGACGAAGAGCAGGAGGATGCCGCCACCTACGAGAACGCCAATGACGATAGCGAACATCTCTCAGACCTCGATGGCGACGATGCGTCGGATCGCGATGAATCCGATGAACATCAGGACGCCGCCAATAGCAAGGACGATCATGCCGGCTGGCAAACCCATGATGCCGGGCGGGTTTTCGAACAACGGATTCATGAACGTTGGAGCTATCACCATCATCAGGACCATGAGACCGATCGGCATGCCGGCCACCACGTAGCCGGTCATGCGCTGCTGAGCGGTCAAAGTCCGGATCTCGCCCTTGATCCGGACTCGCTCGCGGATAGTAAACGCGATCGAGTCGAGGATTTCGGCGAGGTTGCCGCCGACCTGATGCTGGATTGTGATCGCCGTGGCCATCAGCTCGAGGTCGTCCGATCGGACGCGACGGACCATGTTCTCGAGGGCGACGTCGAAGGCGAGGCCGAGGTTGACTTCGCGCACGACCCGCCCGAACTCGACCGTAATCGGTGGCTGCGCCTCGCGGACGACCATCTCGATCGCTTGCAGGAACGACGAACCCGCACGAAGTGCGTTGGCGATCAGTGTGATCGTGTCGGGCAGCTGCTTGTTGAACGCATTCAGTCGCGAAGCCCGGCGGCGACCCAGCCACATGCGGGGCAGGAAGAACCCGATGGCCGCACCGATCAAGAGGGCGATCGGCGTGCCGAGCGGTGCCAGGACCACGCTCAGGATCAAGAAGACGAATGGGACGGCCAGGACCGTGGCTGCCCATATCCCCATGAACTCGCCCGGCTTGAGCTTCAGGTCCGCTCGAGCGATGTCGCGGGCGAGGTTGGCCCCGAAGTCTCGCTGCTCGACTACCCGGTTAAGGCGGGCCAGGGCGACGCTCTGGGCCAGGATGTTGCCGATGCCTCCGGATGCCTGCGTCGACTTGACGGACGCCGCCGCCTCCGGTTTTCCGGCCGCGTAGCGCTCGAGTCGGGCGCTGATGCCAGCGCTCCGGTTGGAGCTGGCGATGCCCAGAAAGAACAGCATGACCCCGGAGAAGACCAGGATGCCGACGATGATCCCTACCATGACGCCTCTCCCTGCCTCGGTCAGTATGAGATGCCGAACAGGCCGCGCGGCAGGTTGATTCCCTTGATTTCGAACTTCTCTACGAACTTGGGCCGAATGCCCGTGGCCCGCAGACGGCCCTGGATCTTGCCTTCTACGACCCCGGTCTGCTCGAACAGGAAGACGTCCTGCATGACGATCACGTCGCCTTCCATGCCCTGGACTTCGGTGATGTACTCGATCCGGCGGGAGCCGTCCTTCAGGCGGCTCTGATGGACGATGAGGTCGACCGCGGACGAGACCTGTTCACGGATGGCTCGCAGCGGCAAGTCGACGCCAGCCATCAGGACCATCGTCTCGAGGCGAGCCAGCATGTCGCGGGGGCTGTTGGCGTGGCCGGTCGACATCGATCCGTCGTGGCCGGTGTTCATGGCCTGGAGCATGTCGAGGGCTTCGCCTCCTCGGCACTCGCCGACGATGATCCGGTCGGGGCGCATTCGCAGACAGTTGCGGACCAGTTCGCGGATCGGGACGGCCCCGCGGCCTTCGATGTTGGGTGGCCGCGACTCGAGCGTGACCACGTGCTCCTGGCGGAGCTGGAGTTCCGCGGCGTCCTCGACGGTGATGATGCGTTCGTCGTTCGGGATGAACGACGACAGGACGTTGAGGGTCGTGGTCTTGCCCGAACCCGTGCCTCCCGATACGAAGATGTTCAGGCGAGCTTCCACGCAGGCGCGCAGGAAGTCGAACATCTCGGGCGTGGACGTGCCGAATCTGATCAGGTCGTCCACCGTGAACGGCGAGGCCGAGAACTTACGGATGGTAATGACCGGTCCGATGAGGGACAGGGGCGGAATGATGGCGTTTACGCGAGAGCCGTCCGTGAGGCGGGCGTCAACCATCGGGCTCGACTCGTCGATGCGGCGGCCGATCGGGGCGATGATCCGATCGATGATNNCGCTCGATGTAGACCTGGCGCGGGCCGTTGACCATGATTTCGGTTACGGTCTCGTCGCGGAGCAGCGGCTCGAGGGGGCCCAGACCGATGATCTCGTCCGTGATCTGCTCGAGCATTCGGACGCGCTCGGCACGAGTGAGGGCCAGGCCCTCCTCGTCGATGACGCGGCCGAAGATCTCCTCGATCTGGCGCCTGACCTCGACCTGATTGGCCAGGTCGAGCTTTGGATCCAGGTCCTGGATGACCCTCGATTGGATTCGGAATTTGACCTCACGCAGCGACTCTCGAACCGGAGCCTGGCTCAGGAGGCGCTGCCCGGCCGCGCCCGGAGGCACACCGGGAGGACCGGGAGGCGTGGATGGGGGACCGCCCGGCGCGCCTGGCGCCACGCCCGGTCGCGCGCTTTCGATTCGCTTCAGAAGGGACATCGCCTAAACCCCTTGCTGGCCCGGCTGGGCAACTATCTCCACGCGAAGAGCGACTTGCCCTTCTGGGGGGCCTTGTGGGCATCCTCTGCGCGTGATTCTTGACCTCCGACGATGGATGTGGCTAGACGAAGAACGTCCTGTGAGACCTGACTCTCACGGTTGCTGAGTACGAACGGGACGCCGCGGTTGAGGGCATATACAACGGCCCGTCCATCGCTCACGATCGTGTGGTCGACTTTCCGGCCGATCGAGTGCTCGACGTCGGCCACCCTGATGCCCAGCGTCGTGTCGGCGCGGTTCAGGACCAGCCGGATCTTGTGCGAGTAGCCGAGCTGGTCGGCCACCTCCAGAAAGAGCCGTGTGTTCTTGATGCTCGTGATCTCCAGCGTGAGCACGGTCAGTACAACATCGGCCAGGTCCAGGATGCCGAGCAGTGTGTCGTTGAACCACGCCGCGCAATCGACCACGACCAGTTCGCTGTGCTGGCGGAGGATGTCGATGACGTGTTTCACGCCGGCGGGCGTGATGAGCTCGGCCATCTCCGGCGAGGGGGGGGCGAGCAAGACTCGAATGCCCGACGAGTGTGTCAGCGTGAACTTCTCGACCGATTCGGGATCGAGTCCCTGCTCGAGTTCGGGCACGAGCTCGGCCATGGACTTGTCCTTTGGGTTCAGGTTGAGGAGGACGGCCACGTCGCCGAATTGGAACGACGCGTCGACGAGGGTCACCTTCTTGCCCAGTTCGGAGGCGGCGGCCACGGCGAGGTTGACGGCGATTGTGGTCCGGCCGACGCCGCCCTTCGGGCTGAAGACAGCCACCACCTGGCCTGCATGAGTCGGGTCCGAGGCTCGAGCCACCTGGGCCACGACCGCGGCGCGGTCGGCCTTGTCCTTCTCGCGGGAATAGACCTGGCGGATCGAGGCCGTCAGCTCGTCACTGCTGAAGGGCTTGACCAGGAACTCGCGCGCCCCGGCCAGCATCGAGCGGCGCAGGTAGTCGGCCTCGCCCTGAACCGACATCATCACCACCGCCGCGGACGGTACCTGCGCCGAGAGACGTTCGGTCGCCGTGATGCCGTCCATGTCGGGCATGTTGATGTCCATGAGGATGACATCGGGCACCAGACTCGCCGCCTGCTCGATCGCCTCCGCACCCGACGCTGCCGTCCCGACGACCTCGATGTCGGACTCGAACCCGAGCAGCTTTGCTAGATGGTCGCGCGTCTCCGAGATGTCGTCGACAATCATGACTTGGATACGGTGAGCCATCGAGGTCAATTCGCTTCCGAAGTGCCGGAGAGGCCGATTCGGTCGGCCTCTCCCATGTGTCTCCGCCGGCTGACGGCGGAGATGTCTACCACTGGATGCCCTTGGCCAGGTCTGCGGGAAGGACGCCTCGCGGATCCGGCGGGAGAACGCCGTACTTGTCGACGAGCATCTTGAAGGTAATGCCAGGCGTCACGACGTCCGGTTGGGTGGTGTCCTTGTCCGACCGCAGCGCGTAGGACAGATCGACGTAGTTCTGAGTGCCCTCTGATTCTGCGCGCTGAGCCCACCGTATCAGTTCGGCTTCGTCGGGGCTGACCTCGATGATCGCGAGCATGTGCCGCTGGGTGAATTGGACGATCGGAGTTGTCGGTACCGGAGCGATTGGCGCAGCCGACCCGTTGGCCGCAGGCGCAGGCGTTGGCGCAGCCGCTTCCGGGGCGAGGAGCGTGGCCAGGATCTTCCGGTTCTGGATGACCATCTTGGTCGTGACCTGCGTTCCGCCCGTGAGGCTGATCTGATTGCCGGCGGCGTCCTTGTTCGTGAGCGAGATCTGATCGGTGTAGACGCTGAGAATGATGTCTACGTGGTCACCCGGCACTATCAGCGTGCCGACCCCGTTCGTCTGGTCGATTTCCATGGACACCGCGACCATGCCCGTCGCGATCGCGCCCGAGATGTCCTGGCCGTCGGTCATGGATCCCGGGTTGAGGAGGTCCCGGCTGGCGACAAGAACCTCACCCGCGGTGACTTTCCCTCCGGCGATCTTGCCGATGACCTGATCGACGCTCGAGTACGTGTCCGGGCCCAGAGCGGCAGCCGCGGATAGCGTCATGCTCTTGGTACCCACCATCGCCGCGGTGATCTGATCGCCGAGGTTGATGTCGACTTTGGCGATGACGATCTGCACCGTGGGTTCCGGCGTCGCCGTTGGCGAGGCCGCAGGCCCGGTGGTCGTGCCTCCGCCGCCTCCGTTCGCCACGACGACCGCTAGCAGGCCGCCCGTTATAGCAATGAGGATTCCGAGCAGGATCAGCAATCGATTGGACCGCTTCACAACGACACTCCCGAGCGCATGTGGCAGGCGTCACCAAGGTAGCCTTGCGGCCAACCTAACTACGACTATACCAATGGGCTACGCCCTCTGAGAAGGATTCTTGCCGGCAGTCGGCCAAGGAAGTCTAACCCCGCGCTTGTCACGCGCAACAGAAAAAGGGCCGCGCCCCAGGCGCGGCCCTTTTTCTGTCTTTGTGGCTAATCGGCTACAGCTTGCCGCCGATGGTGCTGAGGATGGTCGTGATCGTGCCGCTGAGGAACATCAGCGCCACAACGGCGAGGATGGCGATAAGGGCGAGGATCAGGGCATACTCGGCAAGGCCCTGGCCCTTTTCGGACCGGATGAGCATCAATGGCCTCCTGATAATGGCGACCTCCAATGGGAGGATGACCTGAATTGTGTGCGTCGGGCGCTCCAAACGCCACTAGCCAGATCGTAATGGGACTACCCGTAACTCTACCATGCCACCCTTCAGCGCCCTGCCTCGACGCCTCTCCTGGCGCGAGAATGCAACGCCGCCTCAACTGGCCGGTGCCGCTTTCAATCGATTGGGGGATCGGACGACAGGAGACTCATACGGCCGAGGCGATGAGACTCAAGAGCGAAGAGAGCTGGTCGCCGAAGAAGAGCAACGAGACAACGCACACGACGGACATGATGACCAGAATCAGCCCGTACTCGATGAGACCCTGACCGGCCTCGCCGGAGCGCGGCCCTTCCGTCCAGTCGGCGCGCCTTCGGCACATGCGCTTCGATCTGGCTCCCGCGATCGCGGTTGCCGGGCCTCGCGTCAACTTGCCGCCAGGACCAGGACGACCTCCCGGCCATCGTCCACGAGCTCGGCGCTAACGCCGATGGTGTCGGAGCGCTGCTGGACCTCGCGCCACGTGTTGGTTGGCAGGGTGAGGGGCTGGGTGATCCGCTCTGCGCGCCTGACCTTCGCTGCGCGCGTTTCGTCGATCATTGCCTTGAGAGCCTCGGGTAGATCGCGCTCAAGCGCCTTGCCGTGCCTGTCGGTCGGAATCGACTCGTCGCCTTCCGGCTCCTCATCGAGTTCTTCGCGCCTAGCGGAGATGCGGGCCTCGGTCCTGCCCGTGGCCCATTCGAATCGGATCGAGATGCGGTCCGGGTGACACGATAGGAAGCCCGTGACCGTCTCGTCGATCAGGCGGAATAGGGCGCTCTCGACATCCATTGGCAGGCGGCGATCCGGGCCGTACGACTCGAACTCGATCGGGACCTGCGAGCGCCGGCCGCGGTCGCGAGCCACTCGCCGCAGGGTCGGCACCAGCCCGAGGTCGTCGAGGACCATCGGTCGGACGTCGAAGATGAACGTCTTGATGGCATCGAGAGTGCGCTGGACCATCCCGACGAGTTGTTCGACTTCCGTCTTGGCCTGGAGAGGGTCGCGGTCCACCAGCCGCTCCACGATCTGGGCCTGGAGGACGATATTGGTAAGGCTCTGGGCCGGGCCGTCGTGCATGGCCCGGGCGATCTCGCGCCGCAGGTCCTCCTGAGCCGCAAGCACCAGTCGAGACACGGCCGGCGGCAGTGGCGTACTCGTGTCGAGCTTGTCGGGCGAGTGCTGGGGGACGGCACCGCCCATCGATGCTCGATCGAGCTCGGAACCATAGCGGCGCAGGCTCTCTCGAAACCGGGTCAAGACCTTGAGCTTGCCCTCGAGAATGTCGACCTGCGCTTCCATGATCGCCGAACGCCTGGTCAGGGCTACGAGTTGATCCGTTTCGTCGTTTTGGTCGCCCTCGGCTTCCGGTCGGGCCGGCTTCAGCCTCTCGAATGCCTGGGTACGCTTCTGCTCGTGATGCGTGGCCTCGGTTCGGGCCTGATTGGCGAGCGACTCGATCTCGCCGATCTCTCGGGTCAGGAGATCGACTTCGCGCCTTGCCCGCTCCGCGATCTCGAGTATCGGGAGCGGCAATGGGTCGATGGCCACGGGCGGCTCAGTCCTCGGGCATGCGGATCCAGCCCTGACGCATGGCGTAGACGACGGCCTGGGTCCGGTCGTTCACGCTCAGCTTGCGCAGGATGCTGGACATGTGGTTCTTGACGGTCTGCTCGCTGATTGACAGGGCATAGGCGACCTGCTTGTTGGTCATGCCCTGGGCAATGTTGTCGAGGATCTCAACCTCGCGCGGCGAGAGTGGGGCGAAGATCGGAGCCGCTTCCTGGCCGTAGATCGCCAGCTCGCGGAACTCCTTGAGGACGCGGCTCGCAACGGCGGGCTTGGCAAATACCTTGTCGTTGATCAGGTACTCACCGGCCGCGACGCGGCGAATGATCGCGACGAGGTCGTCTGGTGCCACGTCCTTGAGGATGAAAGCGGCTGCGCCTGCCTTGATGGCTTCGAAGAGGGCGTCCTCGTCCTCGTTGACCGCGAGGACGATGATCCCTGCCGAAGGCAGCTCGCGCTTGATCCTCTGGGTCGTCTCGATGCCGCCGGGAGCGGGCAGGGACAGGTCCATCAGGATGATGTCGGGCGAGAGCTGAACGGAGAGGTCGAAAGCGCTGCGCGTTTCGTCCGCCTCGCCGACGATGTCGAAGTCAGGCTCCCGCTCCAGGATGTTGCGCACCCCGACACGGAAAAGCGCGTGGTCGTCCACCAGGAGGATCGTGGTCTTCTCGCCCGACCGACCGCCCGGCCCCGGCCGGCGCCGCTCCGGCCCGGCGTACTCCATCGAACTCATGCGTTCTCCTCTCCCACTGGAATCGACAGCCCGACGACAGTTCCGCCGCCAGGCCGGGATCGAACTTCAAACTTGGCACCGATTAGCTCGGCGCGCTCTCGCATGAACTGAAGACCGAAGTTGCGCCGGCCTCGAGCGGCAACCGCGGCCGGATCGAAGCCGCGTCCGTCGTCCGAGACTTCAAGTACCCAGCCCGACGACTCGAGCCGGGTCGACACCGCGGTATGGCTTGAGCCGGCGTGTTTTCGAACGTTCTGAAGCGCCTCCTGGACGATTCGCAGGACGGCTGTCTGCTGAGTTGGGGTGAGCCGGCTCCCTGGGGCCCTCAGATCCGTCTGGACAGTCGCCCCGGTCAGGGCGGCCATGCTTTCGACGGCGTCCATTATCGAGCCGTCCAGGCCCAGTTCGTCGAGCAACGGCGGACGCAGCTGGGTGATGAAGGTCCGGACGTCGCCGAGTTCGCGACGGAGGAGTTCGCGCAGAAACCGCAGCTCGCTGCTGGCCACGCGCACGTCCTCGGTGATCACCCGCTCGATGTACTCGACCTGGAAAATGGCGTTGGAGAGTGCCTGGGCCGGTCCGTCGTGGACTTCCTGGGCAAGGCGCGAACGTTCCGCTTCCTGCGCCTGGACGATGCGCATCTGCATGTCGGTGGCCAGCCCCGCGTCGGCGACCTCGGCGACCAGGCTGGCGTCGCCGCGTTCGAGGAAGAGCCACGCGTTCTCCATGCTCCGAACCGACAGCTCGAGCTTCGAAAGTTCCTGCTGGTGACGTCCGAGTTCGCCGGTCAGCCGCTCTGCCTCGAATCGGAGTGCCTTCTGGCGGGCGTCCTCGGCGCCGGCCTCTGCGGCAGACGCGGCGTCGCCGCCCTCAGTCTGCGAAAGCGGGGCCCGGTCGGCCACCTCCACTTGATCGCGGAGGCCGTGCCAGCGACCGAGAGTGTCGCGGTAGGCCTCGCGATACCTCTCGGTTACGGAGCGGAGATTGTTGGCCCCGTAGCCCAGCGTCGACTTCGCTTCGGCGTACAACTCGTCGAAGCGCGAGTCGCGCGATTCTGCGGCGCCTCGTGCAGCGTCCATACCAGCTGGAGTATACGGGTCGTCACTCATGGACAGACAATCCGGAAGACGTGGATCCCCGCCAGGGCCGAGCCTTCGTTCGGCTTCGCGCCGGAGTCTTCGGTCAGAGGGACCTCATGGAAGCACCTGGCGGCCGTCCCGCCCTGGCTGAGAATCCCGGGCCACTCCCTGTCGGGGTCGCTGTGGACGACGAGCAGGGTTGCCCCGAAGCGGTTGGCAAGGTCCAATACGGACTCCGGCGACTCCTCTGGCAAAGCAAGGGACGGGGCTCGAGTCGACTCGGCCAACCAGATCGGGTTGTCGGTTATGACGGGGCCCGCCCCCTCGAGGGGCGCTCCCGCCCGAGCCATTGCCGCCGGGAGTGCTTCGTACCGATCACGGACGTCGTTCGCTTGCCGGGCAATGTCCGTGACTGTCACCACGCACAACGGTCCGATTGCTGCAATAGCAAACGCCGGCCCGAGCCATGCCACAGGCCGAGTCCAATGACGCAGCTTCCCGAGCCGCACGATGAACGCGTCCAGTGCCACCAGGCAGCAGACTGTGAGCAGGACGAAGGTCGACCCTGCCGAGTGCAGGAACGTGCCTGAAAGAGTTGCCACGGGAAAGGCGAGACTCGTGACCAGGAAGGTGAGGCCGGAGGTCAGGACGAGCGGGCGAAGGGTGCGCCGGCGTCCAACCCATGGCAGCGCCAGCAGTCCGACGAGGCCGACGGGAAACGCCGGGATCAATAGAACGCTGACGAGATCATGGACGATGCCCGCCAGGTGGGCGCCTACCAGCGCCGCCGGTCCCTGGGCCAGGTAGCCGGCCAGGCTGGGCGCGTCCCGATAGGCGAACACATCGTAGTCATGAATGAACAGGGCATTNNCCACGGGGCGACGATGAGGAGGGCGACCGCTGCCGGCACGGCGATGAGGCAGATCCGCTGGCGCCGGTCTCCGGGCGTCCAGACACAGACGACGGCGACCCAGGCCAAACCCAACCAGATGGCATCGCTGCGGGCGAGCGCGGCGAGACCGAGTAAGAGACCCAGGAGGACCAGTCGTCGGTCGAACCGGACGAGTCGGCCGCCGAGGTGGACCTCCCCGAGGGCCGCCAGGGCGGCCGACTTCGCGCCCGCGGCAGACTTCGCGCCCCGGGCGCCCTCATCGGCTGAGATGCGCGTCATCAGCAGACACGCGCCCAGCGACAGCGCTGCGAAGAGGGCCGTGGAATCGGGAAGGGCGCCGTAGAGGACGAGTGGCCCCAGAACGGCGGCCACCAGGCCCGCGCCCACGCCAATCGTCCGAGCTCGCCCGGCGGGCAACTGCATCTCGGCGGCCACGTCGGCGCCCAGGCGCCAGGCCATGATCGCCACGGCCGAGCTCGCCAGTACGGACACCACCTGCGCGGCACGGAACCAGTTGGCGGTCCCGGCCAGGGCCACGGGGATCGCCTCCAGCAAGGACGGCAGCGGCATCCAGATCTCAAACGCGGCCCGCGGCACGATCAGGGGCTGCGTCTGATAGCTCCACAGCGCGTCACTGATCAGGCCGCGGCCATAGGCCAGGTTACGAGCAACGCCGGCGTAGTAGGCCGTGTCCTAGGG
>PMNU01000046.1 GCA_003165675.1 Chloroflexota bacterium | reverse complement strand
ATGGCCCCGATGGCTTACACCCTCTGGAGCCGCTTCCTGCACCACGCCCCAACGGATCCTGCATGGCCCAACCGCGACCGCTTTGTTCTGTCTGCCGGCCACGCCAGCATGCTGCTGTACTCGCTGCTGTATCTGACCGGCTACGGTCTCACCGTCGAGGACCTGAAGTCGTTCCGCCAGTGGGGATCCCGGACGCCCGGCCACCCCGAGCACGGGCACACGATGGGGGTCGAGGCCACGACCGGGCCCCTCGGCCAGGGCTTCGCCAACGGCGTGGGGATGGCCCTCGCCCAGCGCCGCCTCGCCACCGAGTTCAATCGACCCGGCCACACCCTGATCGACCACTACGTGTACGCCATCTGCTCTGACGGCGACCTGCAGGAAGGGATCTCCGCCGAGGCCGCGTCACTGGCGGGGCATCTCAAGCTGGGCAGGCTCGTCTACCTCTACGACGACAACCACATCCAGCTCGACGGGCCCACGGCCCTCGCCTTCTCGGACAGGACTCTCGAGCGCTTCGACTCCTACGGCTGGCACACGGCTCGAGTCGAGGACGGCAACGACGTGGCCGCGATCGGGGCCGCCATCGCGGCGGCGCGGGACGACGAGCGGCCCAGCATGATCGCGGTTCGGACGCACATCGGCTACGGAGCGCCAACGAAACACGACTCCCAGAAGGCCCACGGCTCGCCGCTCGGCGAGGAGGAAGTGCGCGGCGCGAAGGAGTTCTACGGCTGGGACCCGGACAAGCACTTCTTCGTTCCGGACGCCGCCCTGGCCCGCTTCCGTGAGGCAATCCCGGCGGGCGAGAAGCTCGTCGCCGAGTGGCAGGATCGGCTGGCTCGCTATGCCGGCGAGTATCCGGCCGAGGCGGCCGATCTCGGGCGGCGCCTGGCCTGCAAGCTTCCCGACGGCTGGGAGGCGAGCCTCAAGACCTACTCCGTAGGCGACGGGCTGGCGACGCGCAAGGCCAGCCAGGAGGTCATCAACGCCCTGGCGAAGCCTCTGCCGGAGCTATTCGGCGGCTCGGCGGACCTCTCCGAGTCGAACCTGACCGACGTCGAGGGAGCCGGCATCCTCGAGCCCGACCGGCCGGACGGGCGCAACATCCGCTTTGGCGTGCGGGAGCATGCCATGGGCGGGGTCGTCAACGGCATTGCCCTGTATGGAGGCTTCATCCCATACGCGGCCACGTTCCTGACCTTCAGCGACTACATGCGCGGCTCGGTCCGACTGGCCGCCCTGTCGAAGCTGCGGGTGGTCTACGTCTGGACCCACGACTCCATCGGCGTGGGCGAGGACGGCCCCACGCACCAGCCGGTGGAGCACATCGCCGCCCTCCGCGCCATGCCCAACCTCACGGTCTTCCGCCCGGGCGACGCCAACGAGACGGCCGCGGCCTGGGCCTGCGCCATCGACGTATGCGAGGGCCCCACCGCCCTGGCGCTTACCCGCCAGAAGCTGCCGATCCTCGAAGGAACTCCCGAGAGGGCCCGAGAGGGAGTGGCCAGGGGTGGGTACATCCTGCGCGACGCCTCCGGCGAGGCGGCCAGACCCGACCTCATCCTGATCGGCACCGGCTCGGAGCTCCAGCTCGCCACGACCGCCGCCGCGGCGCTCGAGAAGGACGGAGTTCGCTGCCGCGTCGTCAGTCTGCCGTCCTGGGAGCGTTTCGAGGCGCAGGACGCCGCCTATCGCGAGGCCGTCCTGCCACGCGCCAGCCGCAAGCGTGTCACGATCGAAGCCGAGAGCCCATTCGGGTGGGAACGCTACGCGGGAGACGACGGCGTGATCGTGGGCATCGACCGCTTTGGAGCCTCGGCTCCGGCTGAGCAGATCTTCGAAGCCTTCGGGATTACCGCGGATCGAGTCGTCGAGATCGGCCGCAAGGTCGTCCGCGAGGGGCTTCACGGTCGGATCGTCGCGACCGACTCCAGCTCCATTTCCGGCACACACTGAGAGGGATGAGAATGCGTATCGCATTTGCGGCAGACCACGCCGGCGCCGCGCTCAAGGTCGAGTTGCTGGCGCGCCTGACCCCGCTTGGCCACGAGCTGATCGACCTGGGCGGCGACGGCTCCAACCCCGATGACGACTACCCGGACTACGCCTACGCCCTCGCCCTCGCCATCCTGGAGGGTCGGGCAGACCGCGGCATCCTCGTCTGCGGCAGCGGCGTCGGCGCTTCCGTGGCCGCTTCAAAGATGCCCGGCATCCGGGCCGGGCTCTGCCACGACACGTACTCGGCGGGTCAGGGCGTCGAGCACGACGACCTGAACGTGCTGGCCCTCGGCGCTCGCGTGATCGGCATCGAGACGGCAGTCTCGTGCGCCGAGAGCTTCCTTGCCGCAAGGTTCAGCGGCGCCCCGCGCCACGTTCGCCGCGTCGGCAAGATCCGCGCCCTGGAAGAACTGGCCGCCCGCATGGAGGCGGCCAATCAAGCCAATCCCAATCGGTGAGGACTGCGGCCCAGCCGGTTCCAGCCCAAGCTCCGCCAGCCACGAGGCCATCGTCATGACCGAAGCGACGAACACCAGCCCACTCGCCCTGGACCTGACGCTCCAGGATCCCAGACTGAGGGCGGCATTGGCCGCAGCCCGCGACCGGGCCGTCAAGGAGGAGTGGGCGGACCGGGCGATCGGCCGGCGCGACCCCTCGGTCTGGTCGGACCAGGAAGTGGTCCAGCGCGCAATTGCGACGCGCCTCGGTTGGCTGGAGGCGCCGTTCCACTTCGCCGACGAAATTGGCGAGTTGACAGCGTTCGCGGCCGCCCTGCGCGACGAGGGCTTCACCACGGCCGTGCTTGGCGGCATGGGCGGCAGCAGCCTCGCCCCCGCGCTTCTGGCGCACGTATTCGGCGCGGCCGTGGGGGCCATTCCGGTCCGCGTCCTCGACTCCACGGACCCGGCCGCGGTGGCCGCCATTCTCGACGATCTCAACCCGACGGCCACATTCTTCATCGTCTCAACGAAGTCCGGCACCACGGCCGAGTCGCTCTCATTCCAGGCCTACCAGTGGGCCCGCGCGGCCGAGGCGCTGGAGGATGCCAGCATCGGCCGACCGACGCAGCCGGGCGACTTCATGGCCGCCATCACCGACCCGGAGAAGAGCCTGCGGTCGATCCCCCACCACGACCAGCTGCGCGAGGTCTTCCTAAACCCGCCGGACGTCGGCGGCCGATACTCGGCCCTGACGTACGTCGGCCTTGTGCCCGGCGCCCTGCTGGGCATCCCTCTGGAGCGGCTCCTCGAGAGCGCCCGGGCGATGATCATGGCTTGCGGCGTCGCCGACCCGGCCCGCAATCCCGGCCTGGCCCTGGGGCTGGCCATGGGCGTCCTTGCGGCCAACGGCCGCGACAAGCTGACCTTTGTCATCGACCGCGAGCTTGCCGCCTTCGGGCCGTGGGTTGAGCAGTTGATCGCCGAATCGACCGGCAAGCACGGGGTTGGCGTGGTGCCTGTGGACGGCGAGCCCCTCGCGACGGGCGCTGCCTACAACGACGATCGGGTCTTCGTCCGCATCGCCCTGAGCGGCTCCCCCGGACCCGATCCGTCGATCGGGAGCGACGTGGACGCGCGCCTCGCCGAGCTCGCGGCCGCGGGCCATCCGCTGATTCGCATCGCCGTCGGCTCCAGGATCGAGCTAGGCGCCGAATTCGTGCGCTGGGAAGTGGCCACGGCGCTGTGCGGCGCGGTCCTCGGCATCGACCCATTCGACCAGCCGAACGTCGAGGAGGCGAAGAGCAACACCCGGGCCGTCCTGGCGGCCTTCGAAGCCGGCGAAGTTGCCCGCGGGGGTGCGGACTCGGCCTTGAGCGTTGCGGATGGGGCGGCCCTCGCAGCGGCTCTCAAAGCCCATCTGGGGGCGCTCAAGGCCAACGGCTACGCCTCGATCCAGGCCTACGTCGCCCAGACCCCGGCCCGCGACGCGGCCCTTTCAGGAATACGGACGCTGCTGCGCGACAGGACCCGACGGGCCACGACCGTCGGCTACGGGCCTCGCTTCCTCCACTCCACCGGCCAGCTTCACAAGGGCGGTGCCCCGATCGGCTGGTTCCTGCAGCTCGTGGCCGAGCACCCCGAAGACCGCGACATCCCCGGCAAGGCGTACACCTTCGGTCAGCTCATCGACGCCCAGGCGATCGGCGACGCCCGAACGATCGAAGACCACGGCCTGCCGATCCTTCGAATCAACCTCGGACAGGATGCAGATGCCGGCCTGGCCGCCCTCGAGCGAGCGCTGGCTACGGCCCTCAAGGAGGCGTGACGCCATGGAGCTCGGATTCGTCGGACTCGGCCGGATGGGCGCCAACATGGTCCGGCGCCTCCTTCTCGACAAGCATCGCATCGTCGCCTACAACCGGACCGCGGAGAAGACCCGCGAGATCATGAGCGAGGGCGCCGACGGGGCCTTCTCCCTGGCGGAGCTCGTCGGCAAGCTCGAGAAGCCCCGCGCGGTGTGGGTCATGGTTCCGTCCGGCGACGCCACGGAGTCCATGATCGACGACCTCCTCAAGCTCCTCGAGCCCGGCGACACGATCGTCGACGGCGGCAACAGCAACTTCCACGACAGCGTCCGGCGCCACGCCAAGGTGGCGGAACACGGCGTCAACTTCATCGACGCGGGGACCTCGGGCGGGATCTGGGGCCTGAAGATCGGCTACTGCCTCATGGTCGGCGGCGAGCCCGAGCCGGTGAAACGCCTCGAGCCCATCTTCCGCTCCCTCGCACCCCAGGACGGCTACCTCCACGCGGGCGGCCCCGGCGCCGGACACTACGTGAAGATGGTCCACAACGGCATCGANNTACGCCGAGGGCTTCGAGATCCTCCACGCTTCCGACTACAAGCTGGATCTGGCCGCCATCGCCGACCTGTGGATGCACGGCTCGGTTGTTCGATCGTGGCTCCTCGAGTTGGCCGTCTCGGCCTTCTCGCAGGATCAGGACCTGGCGCATCTGAAGGGCTGGGTCGCCGATTCCGGGGAGGGCCGCTGGACCGTCCAGGAGGCCATCGACAAGGACGTTCCGGCGCCAGTGATCACGCTGAGCCTGCTCAACCGCTTCCGCTCACGGCAGGACGACAGCTACCAGGCCAAGGTTCTTGCGGCGCTGCGGAACGAGTTCGGCGGCCACGCCGTGAAGACCGAATAGTCATGGCTGCCCAGCGGGCCGATAGGGAGCTACCCTGGCGGGCCCTCGCGCGATGAGCCCCGGCCGCGCTCCCACGCCGCAACCGCCGGCCCGAACCGCCCGCCAGCTCCGCGAGGCGGCCACTGCCGCCCGACGCCGCCCTCGGCCCGACGCCGACGCGAATCCGCTCCGGCAGGGGCTTCGCCTGGAGCGCGTGCCGGACCCATGCGCTTTCGTCCTGTTCGGGGCCACGGGCGACCTGGCCCACCGCAAGGTGATCCCGGCCATCTACCAGTTGTGGCGTACCAATTTGCTCCCGGCGGAGTTCAGCCTGGTGGCAGTGGCGCGTCGCCCGTACTCGAACGAGACCTTCGCCGCCGAGGTTCGGGCGTCGCTGGAGAAGTACTCGCGCATCCAGCCGATCGATGAGGCTTCCTGGGCGGAGATCGCCAAACGCATCACCTACCAGCAGCTCGACTTCGCAGACGATGGCGACTTCGACCGACTCGGCGAGAGGCTCGACGAGCTCGACTCGCAGTGCGGCACGGCTGGCAATCGACTCTTCTACCTGGCCACCCAGCCGTCCCAGGTCACAGAAATCGTCCGCCAGATGGGCCGTGTCGGACTCGACCACGAAATGCGCGGCGCCGGCTGGCGGCGCGTGGTCATCGAGAAGCCGTTTGGACGCGACTTCGAATCCGCCCGCCACCTCAATCACGAGGTCGCCAAGGTCTACCGCGAGTCGCAGGTCTATCGCATCGACCACTACCTGGGCAAGGA
>PMNU01000060.1 GCA_003165675.1 Chloroflexota bacterium | reverse complement strand
GCGGTCGGTGTCGCGGAAGCCTTCGCGGTCGGGGTGGACGTCGGGGTCGCCGTCGGAGTCGGAATCGGGGATGCGGTCGGAGTGGGCGCGTCGGTGGTCTCTGGCGTGTCGGTCGCCTCCGGCGTGTCGGTGGTCTCTGGCGTTTCGGTCGGCTGAGGCAAATTGGTCGGCGCCGACGTAGCCGTCGCAAGAGGCGTCTCGGTCGGCTCCGACGCCAAGCTCGGCTGAGGCGTGGCCGTCGGCACCGGCGGTGACGGTGCGACATATGTCGGGGCTGACGTTGCCGTGTCGGTCGGGGTCGGACCGGGCGACATCGTGACCGTCGCAACGGCAGTTGCCGAGGGAGTTGCCGACGGACCCGGCACCGGAGTAGAGGCGAGCGACTGCGGAATCGGATTGGGCTGCACGAACCAGTCGGTCCGGTTGTCGTTGCTGTCCCGCGTATTGCCACTCGATCCGCCGGGCAGACGCTCGATGCTGGACTTCGCCGGCGGAGCCGGCGCGGCCGTGGCCTCGACGTAGGAGTTCGCCGCCGTGCCCCAACCGACGGCGTCGATGACTGTCCCGTCGAGGCGGCGGAGAGCCACCGCTCCGCCGTCCGCCGCAAGCCCGCCAGAGTAGGTGGCATCGGCGAGCGGTCCGTAGATGCCCGCAGCGTTGGCCACGAGCAGATGCTGTCCGGGCACGAGCAGCAGTGGCGATGTGAAGCTGGCCTTGCGCGTGGTGGTGGCGCCTGTAGCAGTCACGTAGATGAGCTCGCAGCCGCCCAGGTCCGCGTTCGTGGCGCCGGCGTTGGCGATCTCGACGTACTCGTCGGAGGCAGACACGCCACCGGTCATGACCTCCGCCAGCACCAGGCCGCCGGACGCGGGCCAGGCTGGGTCGGCGGCTGCCAGCCCCGGGGGCAGGGTGGCGGAGATGGCCGCGGAAGCGACCATCAGCGGGACAAGCAGGGCGAATACCCCGCGCGGAGCGCGCATTCGACACCTCGGGCGACCTCTCCGGCGGGAGTGAGCCGGGATGTTGTACGCCTTGAGGATTGGCGGCCGCTTATGCGGGGCTCATCCGCCGGCATCGCGGCCTGTGGTCGACGCCGCCATCGACTACCATTCCGACCGCGACGGTCCCCTGCGAGATCGCCCGCGAATTCATCCAGACGACCTAGGAGGCGACGTGGCCCGCGCCAAGAGGACCGATCGAGCAGAGGCGCGACGTAAGTACCGCGCCTACCTGCAGGCGCAGCAGGATGCGGAAGCCGCGGAAGTCGAGAGTTCGGGCAGCGCGGCTGCCGCGCCAAGCTCGAAGCCGGCAGGCGGCCGCGATCAGAAGCCACAGCCCGTCGCACAGCCGGGTGTCCGCATGGGCATGTTCGCCGCGGCCCGCGCTGCCTATCGAACGCCCCACTATCGCGACGACCTTCGCAACATCCGATCGCTCGTCTTGGGATCGAATGCGGTCTGGCCGGTACTGGTCGTTTGCCTGGCCACAGGTGCATACAGCGTCGTTCGGATCAACGCCGGTGCCGGCGACACCGATCCGATCCTGCCCGCTCTCTTCCAGTTCGTCTTCTACCCCGTCCCGCTGCTGCCGCCGATGCTGGCGGGTTTCCTCGCCCCGAGATCGAGTTGGCTGGCCGGCCTGATCTCCGCGTTCATCTCGACGATGACGCTGGTCGGGGTCTTCGCCATGACCAAGATCGCCGTTCCAGACTCCACCGCGTCCATCACCACCACGAGCCTGCTGACGCTGACCGTCATCCTGCTGTCACAGTCGCTGGCATTCGGCTTCCTGATCGGCGCCCTGTCCGGCTGGTACAAGCGCTTCCTCAATCTGACGTCCGGGGCTCGGAGCCGACCGCCCTCCAAGTCCGGGGGCGGGCGGTCGCCGCAGCGGCGGCGACCCGCGGCACGAGGCTGACGGGGCCGGGCCGCTAGGAGCGGGCGCAGACTGAAGCGCGTCGACGCAGGTCGGGGCGCGTCATCCGCCTCGACCGGAGCACGTTTCGAGCGCCGGCCCTGCGGACTCGTCGAGCGGAGCGCCGCGGTGGGCGGGGCCCCTCCATGGACGGGCGACGTACGGAGCGGACGGCCCGCCCGCGACTCCGGGCAGCTTTCGTGCACTCCGCCGGGCCGATGCTTCCGGAGTTCGACATTCCGGGGTTCGTGATACAGGGGCTGTGCTAGACTCCTCGCTCGCGTGGGGATGTAGCTCAGCTGGGAGAGCACCGCGTTCGCATCGCGGGGGTCAGGGGTTCGAGTCCCCTCATCTCCACCAACCCCGCCGAGCCTCGCCCCTCCGATGTCGTTGTCGGATCGACCGCAGACGCCACTTCATGCGCGGCGAGTCGACGCGGCCTCCGTCGCGACACGGATGCGCGGCACCTCACATTGATACGCATGGCGGGTTCACGGCGACCCGGGCTGAGCAGCCGCACTGCCGCATCGGGATTGAACCCGACCTCTCCCACCATCGTCATATAGGTCATGATCTGGGTGACCGTTCCTGGAGGGAGAGGCATGGCTGGAAAGGAAGGGGCGGCCGGAGTCGGCGTCGGCGACCGAGCCGGAACCCAGGTCGATCCGCGCGCGGCCTCCTTCGCTCGCCTGACCTCTGCCCGCCTGGCCGCGTGCTATCGACTGGCCGCGGCGATCCTCGGCGACGCGGTGGAGGCAGAGGACGCGACTCACGACGCAGCCGTCCGCGCCTGGCAGCGCTCGGCCTCGCTCCGCGACGAGAGCAAGTTCGACCAGTGGTTCGGGCGAATCCTGATCAACGAGTGCCGCGACCGACTTCGGCGTCGGAAGTCCGAGCTGCGGAGTCCTCTCTTTGTGGGCGGACGGGGCGCCGGCCCCGCGGACCTCGGCGATTCACTGGCTGAACAGCAGGCGCTCGCTGAAGCGCTCGATCGATTGGAACCCGAGCATCGCATCGTGATCGTTCTGCGGTTCTACCAGGGTCTCGACGATCGAGAGATCGCGGTCCGAACGGGAGCTCGGCCGGGTACGGTCAAGTCGCGGATGCACTACGCCCTGCAAGCTTTGAGAGCCGCCCGAGACGCGGTCGCGCGGATCGACGAGGTCTCGCGATGAGCGACGAACGTCTGGAAAGCCAGTTGACCGACCTGATCCGATCCAGCGCAGACATCGAGCTGCCCCCCGGGCTCGCGGCGAAGGTGGCGGACATCCCCGAAACGATTCCACTGCGCCATTCCCGCGGGCATTCCATCGGCAGTGCTGCGGTCATTGGTGCCGTGATCGTGCTCGTGGCGGCGTTCGTGGCTCCTCGATATCTCGACAACGGGCCTGTGGCCGTGCCCACGGTTGCGCCCAATACGATCGAGATCCTGAGCGCGGTCCAACTGCACGCGGCGATCGCTGCCGAGCGCGCGGGCGGGCTCCAAACCAGGGACGTCGTAGCCGACGTCTCGATCGACTCCAGCCGTAAGCCATCTCTGCCTTCTCGCGAGTGCGACCCGGCAGGCACCTGCCTGGTGATCGGCACGCTTCAGGGGTTCGCCGATGACGAGGGTCCGGTGGCAATCCGACAGGAGGAACGCGTCCTGCCGCCAGCCTCGGACGAGGCGTCTCTCCAATCACCCGTTGCCCTCCGGCTGACGGCTCGCGGCCCGATCGAGTTTCTCGGTCACGTTCGGCTGTCGGCATCGGGCTCGCTCGTTTGGCCGATCGCCGCAGCCTTGGCCGCGACTGCGACAGCTCCCGATGAGCAGGTGATGGCCGTGGATGGCTGGCTCGACGGCCTTGGAGGAATCCCGTGCGGGCCGGCTCCCGATCCTTCGCTCGCCCCTCCCCCGCTGGTGTTCCAGGTTCCCTGCCGCGAATACATCACGCCAGATCCACGTCACCTCGTGGCACCGGATTCGGGCGGCGTCGGGAACCTGACCGACATACCGCAGCCTGACGGAGTCGCGGTCCAGATGGGCGCCTACTCTGAGTACGCGGTCGATCCCTCGTTCAGCCCCAATCAGGATACCGACCCTCGCAAAGCGATCTACCTGATTCGCATGGTCACATACCAGACGGAGCGCAGTTGGGTGGTGGTCGGCAGAGTCGACGCCACGGCAGCGCCGGTCAATCTGACCAGCGCCGCCCCGACCGTTACGCCGCTGATTACCGCGATCCCCTCCGCGAGCCCAAGCGCGACGCCCGGCCTTGGTGGGCCGGCGCTTGCCCAAGGGGAGGAAGTCGTCCAGATGGGCCGGTCCGCCACCGGCGGCTGGCTCCTGACCCAGACCCGCCTGCTCACGACCGATGGGTCGAACTGGCGAGATTGCTGGTCCTCTGGGACCGGAATCGGCCGGTCGATGCCTGGCATGGACGCAGTCTTCGTGGGCGGCGTGATCCACGTGCGGGTCAGCGACAAGATGTGGACGAGCGCGGATGAATGCGCCACCTGGTCCCAGGCCAGCTTCCCGGTCGATCCCCTCGGCCTGGCCTTCCCGACGGCGAGGGTCGGCTACATCGTCGGCGGCTACCAGACCCTCCTGGCGAACCCGAACGCGACGATCTTCAAGACAGAAGATGGCGGCATGCACTGGAAGGCTACCGGCACCGTTCACGTTTCCGACCAGGCGGTGGAACCGATGATCTCTTTCGCGGACTCCATCCACGGCTGGGTCACCGACGGGGTCACCGTCTGGACGACCTCGAACGGCGGTGCCGCCTGGTCGAAGACGACGCTGCCAAAGCCCGGCTCGGTCGCAGGATCGCTCGACGTCCTGATGAAGTCGGACGCCGGGGACGGCAGCGCGGTCATCGCGGCCAGGTACGACACCACGTTCGGCATGGGCGGCGCGCCGCTCCAGCTGGTGTTCTATCGAACCGTGGACTTCGGAGAGCACTGGACGGTGGCTTCGGTCATCGAGGTCCCAGAGACACATGGGCTGTCACTGGTCGACACCGGGACATGGGTCGTTCTGGATCCGTCTGAGCCTGCGGCAGCTCGGACCACGACCGATGCCGGCTCGGCCTGGCAGACCACGGCCGTCCGACAGCGCTGGCCCTTCACAGCGGTCCAGATCGACTTCGCCGACGCGACGCACGGGTGGCTTGTGGTTCGCGAGCCCTATCCCCCGTGCCCCCAGAGCTCGAGCATGCCGTCGTTCGAGGGATGCGCTTTACCCTCGCCTCCGGAGCATCTAGTGGCCACCGACGACGGCGGCGCAACCTGGGTCGAGCTCACACCGTAGGCCAAGACGGTCATCCGACTCGTTGACGTACCGGCCCACAGCAAGTCGATGGGCTCATCCCCGAGATCCCTGGCGAGCACCGGACCACACCAGCCGGCAGGTTCGCCGTCTGTCGGGCGAGGTCCAGCATCACCCCGCGGATCAACGAAATCTCGGTCCGAGGCCGGGCTACTCGGAAGCGACAGAGTCGGCGGGCCGGACCGGGAGGATTCGGAAGACCGGGTGGTTCGGTGCGATGGCTTCGAACTCCTCCAGGCTCGCATCCGGCCCGACTTCGAACGCGGACCTTGTGATCGGCTCTATGTGGATGTAGGCCTTGAGCACGAGTGCGCTTTCATGGGCGTCGACCGGCTCGACCTTGACCTGTTCCATCACTCGACCTCGGCGCAGTTTCGCGCTGCCGGACGCCCCAACGTTCTTGGCCCAGGCCACGCCGCCATAGGGCGCCACAAGCCATCGTTGGCCGTCGGTCTCGACTACGGTCAGGGGCGTCGTGTGTGGCCTGCCGGTCTTGCGTCCCTGGACCGTGAGCAGGTGCATGCGCTTCGGCCCGACTCCCGAGCTCACCAACACCTTGGCGACCAGGTTGCCGATCCGCTCTGCGCGACTGAACTTGCGCCCGTCTGCCATGCCATCCCCCAGCACGAGCTTTCGCTTCCGGCCAACGCCGCCCGCAGACTGCACGCGGCTGACCGAAGCCAGGCTAACAGCAGCGGCGAAGGCTATTCGGCCTGCGGGGACGAAGGGCCTGGTCCAGCGACTTTGCCACGGCCAGTGTGCACCGGACAACCCCTGCCGGGAGGTTTGCCGACAGTCGGGCGAGGACCACCAGTCCCCACACCTGCCCCCGGCGGATCGACACAGCCTCCGCGGGCCGCCTGTCCTGACAACGTGCACCGGTGCAGAATTACGAGGCGGCCTTCGGCCACCTGACGAGGCCGCAGGGACGCAGTGGAGGGTGCCAGATGTCGCTGGACCCGCGGTCGATCCTCGTGGCGGGCACCAGATCGGCGGTCGTGTGTACTAGGCAACGAGGGAATCCCAGCCTTGACGGTTCCCTGAGCAGGCGCCGCGGCCTGGTAGAGCACCTCGGACTCGCCATCCTGGTCTTGGCAACCGCAGCCGCCTGCTCGCTTCAAGGCGGCGCGACGGCATCGGCTCGGCCTTCTCGTTCGTCCAGTGCGACCGGCGGCAGGGCCGCACCGAGCGTCATGAGAATGTCCACGGCCTCGACCCCTGCAGGCAGCCCGACGCCGACTGAGCCTGGGTTCAGCCCGACGGGATCGATGAGGGTGGTGCGGGCCCGGCAAACTGCCACGCTCCTGGCCGACGGTCGGGTCCTCGTCGCAGGTGGCTTCGGCGGTTCCATCCCGGTCGCGTCCGCCGAGCTGTACGACCCGGCAGCCGGCACCTTCAGCCCGACAGGAGCGATGGCAGTCGCGCGGGCCGGACAGACTGCCACGCTCCTGACCGACGGTCGGGTCCTCGTCGCAGGCGGCTTCGACGGTTCCACGATCCTGACCTCGGCGGAGCTGTACGACCCCACCACAGGTTCGTTCACTGCCGCTGGCTCAATGGCGCAGCCTCATGACGGTGGCACCGCCACGCTGCTAGTGGATGGCGAGGTGTTGATGGCAGGAGGCATAGACCCAGATTCTCCGGAGCAGCAGGGGTTCGCATCGGCAGAGTTGTACGACCCAGGAACTGGGGGGTTCCGGACGACCGGATCGATGGTTCAGGGCAGGTACGGCCAGGCAGCGACGCTCTTGGCCGATGGTCGGGTCCTCGTCGCAGGCGGCGCAGGCCGGCCTGCCGATCTCGCCTCCGCGGAGCTGTATGACCCGAAGACGGGCAGATTCGCGGCGACGGGCTCAATGGCCGAGGCTCGCTACGGACCGAGCGCAACGCTGCTCGGCGACGGCGGAGTTCTCGTAGCGGGTGGCTGGAGGGAGCAGACCGACCTGGCCGCGGCCGAGATCTACGACCCTAGGACAGGCGAGTTCTCCGCAACCGCGTCGATGGCTGACGCCCGGTACGAATGTGCTGCCACACGCTTGGCCGATGGACGGGTTCTCCTTGTGGGAGGAAGAGATCAATCGGCAGTCCTCGCCTCCGCAGAGCTGTACGACCGGGGGATCGGCGAGTTCAGCGACGCAGGAGTTCTGGCACAGGCAAGGGACGATCCGACCGCAACCGTGCTGCACGACGGTAGCGTCCTCGTGGCGGGCGGCTACGCAGACTCCGGCCAGACGATTGCCTTGGCTTCGGCTGAGTTATGGAGGCCCTGACGACCAGCTGCAGCTATCGAGTCGAAAGCGCCACACACGCGCGCCCGCCGGACGTTCGAAGCGCTCCTAGATCGATCGACATCTCTCGCCCCCTTGGACGACCTTGATCGACCGGACGTCAGAGGCACGCCAGTCCGACCGTTTCCGCCATTCACCTGGGCGTACCAGGACGAAACCCCGGTCGCTTCGACCGGGGTTTCGCGTTGTGGCTAGTTCGGCGGCGTCTAGCGCCGCACCGGACCGGGAGTCATCGAGCCGTTCGCGGTGGGCAACTCAGCCCGGAGCCACCCGCCGCCGCGGAACCCGATCAGGTCGGGATCGCAACCGCGTTGGCCGGAGCGGTCACCTGGTTGGCCGGGTCGTTGACGTTGGTGATGTCGAAGTTGAAGCCGAAGCTGCCGCCCTGGCCACCGGCCGAAGCCGTGTATCCGTACACGCCGCTGACCGGGTAGTTGCCGGTCACGGCGACCCACAGATCCGCCTGGAAGTTGGCCGAGACGCCGGCGACGCCGGCCAGAGCGCCCAGTGACGAGTTGCCCTTGTAGTGGACGCACGGGATCCCGTTCTTCGTCTCGTTGCCGGCGACCGTGAAGTTGGTCGCGTTGGTGTCGAACCAGGTCCCGTAGTCATTGCCGGGTAGAAGGTCGGTCATGCTGGTATCGGTTGCCGTCGGGCCGGTCCAGTTGGTGCCGTCGAATGACGTCCATTCCTGATTGCCGATGTCGATGAACAGGACGCCCAGGTCGTTGATCTCGATCGCCTTGGTGCCCTTGTTGATGACCGTCCCGGAGATCAGGAAGGAGCCGCTATCGCCCGGCGAAGCGGCTGTGCCCGTAGATGATCCGGCGATCGACTCCGTGAACTTGTAGCTGTCCAGCTTGTCCAGGTTGGACGACAGCCCGGCCGTGAGCGAGTTGCCGCCGCCGCCGTTGTTGCCGCCGCCGTTGTTGCCGCCACCCAGGCCGGGTACGTTCAGCGTCGAGGACGAGCTACCGCACGCGGCGACTACGAGGCCGATCGCAAGGGCGATCGCGACCAGGCCGCGGACCGTTCTTCTGGAAGTAACCATTGGCGAGCCTCCGCTCCACTCTATGTGGCCAGGGCGGGACGCTAGCTGGCCAAACCGCGCCGACTCTACTCGAATGGGCAGGCGGAATCGGCCTCGGACCGAGATTGTTCCGCCAGGCAACATCGTACAGAGAGAGACCCCGGCCGAACAGCCGGGGCCTCTGAGTCCGCTGTGTCGGCGCAGTTCCGAAGAACGACGGAGCGCCTCGGATTGCGAGTCGCGCGCCTGGCCGCGCCCCTGAGCTACGCGCCGGTCACGTTGGTCGGCGCGGTCACCTTGTTGGCCGGGTCGTTGACGTTGGTGATGTCGAACTGGATCTCGTAGGCGACGCTGTTGTCGGTCGCCTTGGCCAGGATCGACATGCTCACCGGGTAGCCGCCGTCCTGGGCGACCCAGACGTCGGCCGTCCAGGTGGCGCCCGTGACACCAAGCATCGATCCATACTCGGCCAGATCTGCGGCCGATGCCTGATAGTGATCGGCTTGGACGCCGTTCTTGTTCTCCGACCCCACCTTGGTGTAGCCGCCCGCAGTCGACGTGTCGATGGCGCTCGAGAACATCGTGGCCGGCGAGAACGAGTCGGCCATGCTGGTCCCGGAGGCCTCGGTCTTGAGGAAGGCGCCGGTGCCGGTCATGTCGAGATAGTCGAAGCCACCGATCTCGATGATGTGGAAGCCGGCCATGGTGATGTCGGCGCCCTTGTCGGGCGTGANNGCGTTGCCCGAGGCGGACGAGCCGCCGAGCATCGAGAGCATCGAGCCGAACGAGCCGCCAGCGAGGGTCATCTTGAACTTGTAGCTGCTGATCGAGGAGAAGGCGCTCGCCGCTCCACTCAGCCCTGAGCCGCCGTTGTTCGCCGCGGGAGT
>PMNU01000136.1:6724-15001 GCA_003165675.1 Chloroflexota bacterium | reverse complement strand
GGCCTTCAGCACGGCCAGACCGAGCTCGCGAAGGACAACGAGGACCTCGAGCGCGAGAATGTCAACCTGTGGCAGACGATGGAGCGACTGCGCCAGTACATCTACCTGGCCCAGAAGCTCGACTCTAGCCTCACCTCTCGGATCGCCGAGATCGAGGCCGCCGACCCGGAGCGGGCCCGCGTCCTGAAGGAGGACATGCTCTTCTATGTCCGCCAGAAGGTGCAGGACCTGACGGCGCAGCTCGCCGTCAGCGTCCAGGGTTACCTCTCGCTCGACGTGATCCGTCGCAACAACCTGGAGTTGATCCGCGGCGTAGACCGCGCCACGACAACCACGGTCTCGGCGCTGCGTACGGCCGTCATCGTCGCCCAGGCCCTGGGCGATCAGAAGCTCGTGCTCGACCAGATCACCGCCCTGAACGCCACCACTTCGAACCTGATCGAGAGCACCTCGGTGATGCTCCACCAGCAATCGACGGCCATCAACGAGCAGGCCGGCTCGGCGACGATCGACGTCGAGAAGCTCCAGGCCGCCTTCGACAACATCTACGCCACCATGGACGAGATCGACGCCTTCAAGCTCAAGGCGCTCGACTCCATGACCAAGACGGTCGATGCGCTGACGACCCAGATCAACAGGGCTCAGTCTTATCTCGATCGCGCGAAAGACGGCGACGATGCGGCTCAGCTGAGAGCTGGCGACAAGCCCGGGCCCGCCGGGCCGAACTGATCGGCTAGCGCCGGGGTCAAGGCGCCCCCGGGAGACGGGCCAAACGGCACGTACTTTCCCAGCCGGCGGGACTGAGCTGTATCATTCTGAAGTGAGACAGTTCTGGCTGAGATGACGCCCCAGTCCGCCAACCCATCCCCGCCCACGTCAGTCCCCGAGAGCGAGACCTGCGACCCGTCGCGCTCGCCGGAAACGCAGCTCCCGCCCGAGCCGCGCCTCGGTCTGCCGGCCCCCGAGGTTGAGGCCTCGGTGGCTACAGCCGCACTGCTCGCCGACCGGACGCGCGCCGGCGTCCTGCGGATGCTCGCCGACGGTCCGCATTGCGTGTGCGAACTGGCCGCGGCTCTCGGTGAGCGGCAGAACAACATGTCGATGCACCTCGCCCGCCTGCGCGAGGCCGGGCTGGTGCGGGCGGTCCGCCACTCCGGCGACGCACGGTGGATGTTCTACGAGCGAGACGAGACGAACTGCGCCGCGGCCCTGGCCGCTTTCGAAGCGTTGCTTCGATGACGGCGATCGCCGGAACCGGCGACCTCGCCCTCTGGCTCAGCGAACAGAGTTGACCGAACAGCGCCGACCAAACGGAGACCCGATGACCGCCCGCCTGCTCGCCAAGCTCGAAGACTTCCGCCTGCTGCCGTTCTTCGTCGTCATCAGCATGGCGATCGGGATTGGCATCGGGAAGTCGCTCTCTATTTCCGACTTCGCCCTGACGCCGCCGATCGATGCCATCAAGGCGATCGCGGGCGGGACTTTTGTCCTGACCGTGCCGAACGCGATCTCGTTGGGAGTGCCGATCGGGCTCTTCGCAATGATGTATCCGGCGATGACGAATGTCCGTCTGGGCGAGGTGGGTGACTCCTTCCGTTCGCCGCGCCAACTCACGGTCGTGCTCGTGTTCAACTACTTCGTGGCGCCGTTCGTAATGCTCGGCCTCGCGAACGTCTTCGTGAGCGATCCGGAGTTGCATACCGGGCTCGTCCTCTACGGCCTCGCGCCGTGCATCGCCATGGTGATCATCTTCACGTTCCTCGCGAAGGGGAACACTCCGATGGCCCTCGTGTTCGTTGCATTGAACTCCGTGGCGCAGATGCTGCTGATCCCGGTATACGCCCGCTTGCTCATCGGGAACGTCAACTTCGATGTCATGATCGTGGCCGAGTCCGTGGTGCTGTACCTGGGCCTGCCGCTCCTGCTCGGCGTACTGACCCGGATGGCGGTGACCCACCGGGGCGGCGAGGCGGCAATGGAGCGGCTCAAGCCCGGGCTCAATGCCCTCTCCATCCTCGGTCTGTTGTTCACGCTGATCGTCATGTTCTCGCTCAAGGGCGACCTTATCCTGCAGCGACCCGGCATTGTCCTGGAGATGGCGATCCCAATGACCCTGTTCTTCGCAGTCATGTTCTTCGTCGTGCTCTTCATTGGATCGCGGCTCCGCTTCCCCTATCGAGACGCGGTGGCGGTTGCCTTCAACTCGACCGGCCGCGATTTCGAAATCGCGATCGCGATCGCCATCACGGCGTTCTCGCCCACTGTCGCGCTGGCGACGGTTGTCGGACCACTCATCGAGGTGCCCGTAATGCTGGCGCTCGTGTGGGCGGCGATGCGACTCTCCGGACGCTGGTTCGCCGAGCCGGTTGCTGCGGGCGGCGCCCTCGAGAGCCCGCCTGCAGGCTGAGTTCCTCTACCCGAAGACCGTCAGGCGCGTGCGCCTTCGGGCGTCCTTCGAGCGCGTCGGGCCAGCTCGACGAAGGGTCGCAGCCTTGTGGCGACCTCTATCCGGGTCCGCCGGAAAGCCTCGAGCTTCTGCTCGTCGGTGCCATCGACCTCGGCCGGGTCGTCGAGACCCCAATGCAGAGTATTGTGGTCGCCCGGGAACACCGGGCACGTCTGGCGGGCTCGATCGCAGACGGTGATGACGTAGTCGAACGGTTGCCCGATGAACTCGGTCACCGACTTGCTACGCGCCCCGGACCAGTCGATGCCGATCTCGTCGAGGACGCGCACGGTGTACGGGTTGACGCTCTTGGGCTCGGTGCCCGCGGAGTTGGTCTCGAAGTCGGCACTGCCGAAGTCCCGGAGCAGCGCCTCGGCGATCTGGCTGCGCGCGGAGTTGCCGGTGCACACGAAGAGCACTCGAATTGGGGCGGTCATGGCTTCCTCCTGGGTGCGCCGGGCTCTGCCGGCGGCGGCGATAGTCAACTCCAGGTCTGTTAACTCCGAGTCAACACGATCGAGGTCGGCCCGCTGACGTTCGATGGATGCTCTCTGGCTGACGATGAGTGGCACCAGATCAAGGTCGACCTCGCCGTGTTCTTCGCACAGCGTGGCGAGCCGGCCGGCATCGACCGGTGTGATGCCCAGCCGGCGCAGCGCAACGACGAGCCGCAGGCGAGCCAGCGCTTCGGCGCCGTACTCGCGGTAGCCGTTGTCGCGACGCGCGGCTGCCGGCAGAACGCCCAGTTCTTCGTAGAAACGGACCGCCGAAGGCGCGATGCTGGCGCGTCGGGCGAGTTCCGAGACCTTCATGCCCGCCACCCTACACCTTCAAGTAACTTGAAGGTCAAGCGGTCGATCAACCCAAGTTCGGGCGGTCCGAGGGAACGACGTCGAGCGGCGCCGTGCCCGAGGCGAGCGCGCCGACCGATCCGACGGACCGCGGCTCCAGCTCCCCCGCAAGAACACGGAATCTAGCTACGGCCTCCGGCCGGAGTGAGTAATAGATCCACGTTCCGCGGCGTTCGGACGCGACCCAGCCGGCAGTTCGCAGGACGCGCAGGTGGTGCGAAACGGTCGGCTGGCCGATCCCGCAGCAATCGGTGAAGTTGCAGGCGCAGACCTCGCCCTCGGCGCTCAGCTGGCGGATAACGGACAGCCTCGTCGGGTCGGCGGCAGCCTGCAGGAGCAGGACGTCCGGATCGGTGGCGCGTTTCATACGCCCAGGATATCGATCTACTTCGATATTGACAACCATCGATACAATCCCTATTCTGCCGCCGGAAGGAGATCGAAGAATGTCGATGTATTACAGCCCCGCGCTGGTGAGGCTCCTCATGGAAGAGCGCCTGCGCGAGGCGCGAGAAACCAACCGGATCCACCGCTGCGCGGCTATCGTGGACGAGAATCCGAAGAGTTTCCCCCGCGGCTTTGCCCGCCGCCCGTTCCGCCGCCGGTCCCCCGCCGCCGGCGGATGCTGAGGAGCAACCGATGACCACCCAATCCCCAACGACAGGCAGACCGGCGGCAACGACCGAGCCACCGATGAGCACCGAGATCCACGAGGCCGTGCGCGAGCGCTACGCGGAGGCGGCGCGCGGCGTCCTGTCCGGCGGGTCCTGCTGTGCCGGCGCCGGCAGCTACGGCAGCGAGCTCTACTCGGCGCTGGAGCGCGACGAACTGCCGGACGCCGCCGTCATGGCATCGCTGGGCTGCGGCAACCCCATAGCCGTTGCCGACCTGCACGAGGGCGAGCGCGTCCTGGACCTGGGCTCCGGAGGCGGCATCGACGTGCTGCTGTCGGCCCGGCGCGTGGGACCGACAGGCCGAGCCTTCGGCCTGGACATGACCGACGAGATGCTGGCCCTCGCTCAGCGCAACGCCGCGACGGCCGGCGCCGCCAACGTGGAGTGGCTCAAGGGCCACATCGAGGCCATCCCGCTTCCGGCTGGATCGGTCGACGTCGTGATCAGCAATTGCGTCGTGAACCTGGCCGCCGACAAGCCGGCGGTCTTTCGCGAGATCGCCCGCGTCCTGCGGCCCGGCGGTCGGATCGGCATCACGGACATCGTCGCCGACGACTCGCTCACGCCGGAAGAACGCGCCCAGCGCGGCTCCTACACGGGCTGCATCGCCGGCGCCCTGACGTTCTCCGAGTTCCGCGCCGGACTCGAGGCCGTCGGCCTGCAGGACGTCTCGCTGACGGTCAGCCACCAGGTGGCCGACCGGATGTTCAGCGTCATAGTCAAGGCCCGCAGGAGTCCTGACGCGACGACCTCGGGCCCGGCCGAGGCCGCACCCGAGGTCGCGGCGGAAACCAGGAGCGCGAGCTCGCCCGAAGCCCGAGCGGCGGCCGATGCCTCGGCTGCGCCCGCCCAATCGTGCGGCTGCGACGGAGCCTGCCGGTGACATCGATCGAGCCGGCGCTCGACTCCGACCGACCGGCCATGGAAGGCCTTCTGGCCGGCAGCGGACTGCCGCTCGACGGCCTTGGCGCCGCCATGCCGACCGCGGTCGTCGCGCGCGGAGAGACCGGCGTCGTCGGCTGCGCGGCCATCGAGACTTACGGTTCGGCCGGCCTCCTCCGCTCGGTCTGCGTCGCCCACGATCTACGCGGCACGGGCCTCGGTCGCCGGCTCGTGGGCGCCGTCGAAGCGCTCGCCGCGGCTCATGACATCGTCGAGCTGTACCTCCTGACCGATACGGCGGAGCGATGGTTCCCTCGTCTGGGCTACCGGCCCACGACACGCGCCTCCGTCCCGCCCGAACTCACCGCCTCGCCCGAGTTCACGAGTGCTTGCCCGGAGAGCGCCGCCGTCCTGCACAAGCGCCTGAACGTGTAGTTGCCTCCGACGTCGGATCAAGCGCCGTCAAACGTTGCGGCGTCGCGGAGCATGTGGATGCGCGGCAAAGCGGGACGCTTCATCTGCCGTTGACGACGGAGTAGATTCCTCGATGCAGCGCTCAAGGCGGTTTGGGCGGAGGGCAAGGCAAGGGCAAAGCAATAGCATGCGAGGAGGGTCCGTGTTCAGGTTCAGCATGAATCCGGCAGCCCTCGGGATCACCGAGGGCATCCAGGACGCCTTCGCCTATCTCCAGCAGACGTGGCGTATGTGGTTGCCCGTGGTGATAGCGATCGCAGTGTGCTCGTTCGGGGTGTATGCAATCGTCGGGTCAACCGACACCAGCACCATCTATCACGTCGACCCGGACACGAATCAGGTCGTCTGGAACCAGGATGCACTCGTGAAGGTCGGAGGGCGGTTTGTGGCAGCCACGGCAGCCACCGGCCTTGTGGGATTGATCGGAAGCTGGGTCTTCAACGCGGTCGCGATCGGTGGCCTGAGGCACCGTCCCCTGACGATCTCGTGGATCGTCACACGCGGCCTGGTGACCGTGTTGGCCGGCATCGTCGTCGGAGTGGCATGCGTCCTCGCCGTCGTTGTCCTGGCCCTCGTGACAGTTGCGGTTCCTCCGCTCGGAGTCATCCTGATCCTGGTCGCCATACCTGTTGGCATCTACTTTGCCATTCGCCTGGTCTTCTATAGCCTGGCGATCTTCGACGGCTTCGGCCCCATCGACGGGCTTTGGGAGAGCTGGCGACTGTCGGACGGAGCCGTAGCGCGAATGCTCGGCTGGGGCCTCATGGCGGTGCTAATCAGTCTGGCGTTTGGCGTTCTCGCCGGCGTGATCGCACCTCTCGCGGGAGGCACGCTGCAGCCACTGGGCCAGGCGCTGTCGACCGCCATCACCACGATCGGGTCGTGTTTCACCATCTTCATGATGGCCGTTCTCTACGAGAGCCAGCGCGCCCGCCTCGATCCGAGCCTTTACCCGTACACTCCGGGGCCCTTCTATCCAGCCGGTCCGTATGCCCCCGGTCAATACCCTGCTGGCCCGGCCTGGCCTGGGACCCCACCACCCGCTACCACGGGCGCCATCCCGGGCTGGGTGAATCCCAATTCCGGCCCCGCCTGGCCCGCCTACCCGCCGGCCTACCCGCCGGCATACCCCAATGTTCCGCTGGCCCCGGGGGCGAACCCCGGCGCAGGGCCCGCCTGGGTTCCGGGAGAACCCGACCAGACGCCACCATCGGAACCCAAGCCGACCGACCCGCCGGCTTCGCCATAAATCGTGCGGCCCGGCGGCGATCAGGGGCGGCCGCGACCACCTGAGATAGGGCCCTGGCGCGGGCAGGCTCCGTGGGAGATCCGCGCCATTCGCCGTCAGACGCCTACCGGCTCGCGAACCAGGATTACGGTGCTGCGGCCGTGGACGGGCTCACCGTTGAGCACCAGCAGCTTGTTGATCGCGCTGTGGCGCCCGTACGCCTCCTGGGCCATGGCGTCGACCATCGGGTAGCTGTACTCCTCCACCCGGCGAAACGCCGTCTCCAGATCCGGAACCACCTTCTGCGAGCCGACCACGAGAATCACGCGGCCCGCGCCTGACGAGATTGGCCCGAGCTGGCTGCCCGATGCCGACGCGAGGACCAATTGGCCATCTTCGGTGACGGCTTCCACGCTGCCCAACTGGACATCCGGGGCCGCCACGAGCTTGCGGATCTCCCGCATCTGGGTCGCCCGGTCCATCGATCGAGTGCGGGGGCGGATGGCATCGTAGTGGCCGCCCTTCTCGATGATCTCCGTGACGCCTATCTGGTCCATCGTCTTCGAGGCGCCCTCGCCGACCTCGGCGCCGTCTGCGATCAGGCTGAGCAAGAGTTCGCGCGCCGCTTCGCCATCTCCGACGATTTGAGCGTCGAACCCGTGCGTTCGCAATGCCTCGGCTGCTCGTTGGATGGCGGCGGAGTCAGCCGGCCTGGCGAACTCATCGTTGATCGGCAGGCGCTCGATTGTCGGCCTCTCCGTCATGATCATCTCGATCTCCTCGATTGCGAGGTCTTTGTCGCACCTCGGGCGACGATCGAGGCCGAACGATGTCCGCCGGTCTGCGCCCGATATGATGAATGAGTGCATCGTTACCGTGGTAACATTGCGTCGGCAATATTATCAAGGAAGATAGTGAATGTCTACAGCACCTTCGACGACTGACCGGCAGGGGGACGCCGTCATGGGCTCCCGGCTCGCAGCCCAGCCGGCCAGAAACGGCGTGGGAGCCGGGCAAGTCTCCGCCGAGGCCCTGGCAGTCGCTGCCACGGCTTTCGCCGATAGCTTCGAGCGCTGGGCTGGCCGAAAGGCTATCGAGGCCGGCGCGAGCATCCCGCGTTTGCGGCTGCTGTATTCGGTCCATTGCCACGGACCTCAGAAGATGGCGGACCTGGCGGAGGCGCTGGCCGTCACGCCCCGCAACGTGACCGCTCTGGTGGATGGCCTGGAGAGGGAGGGCCTGGTCCGGCGCGTCGCCCACTCCACCGATAGGCGGATCACCCTCGTGGAACTGACCTGCAACTCCGAGGGAGTTGCGGCACAGTTTGCGGCCTATCAGACTTCCATCGCGAGCCTCTTCGAGGGCATCGGCGAGAGCGACAGGGGTCCGCTGCTACGCCTGCTCGAGGCGCTTCGCGACCGGATGCGGGCCGAGATGGGATGTCCGACCGCCGGGAAGGGAGCCTCCGATGCCTGAGACCGCGGGGCCGCCAGCGGCCCCCGAACCAGCCGAACCGACCGCCGCTTCCGAACCGGCGGCATCGCTGCCGACCACTGACCGGCTGCCCGCGGTCTACCTCGGCCACGGCGCACCGATGCTCATCGACGACTTGCTGTGGCCGGTCGAGCTCGCCGCGTGGGCCGCCAGGATGCCGCGACCCAGGGCCATCCTGGTCGTGAGCGCGCACTGGCAGTCGGCACCGCTGACGCTGGGAGCGGTCAA
>PMNU01000136.1:0-6704 GCA_003165675.1 Chloroflexota bacterium | reverse complement strand
CATGGTGCGTACGTGCCGTTGCTGGTCATGTACCCGAAGGCGGACGTGCCGGTCCTGCAGATGTCGATGCCGGACCTGGCGCCCGAGCACCTATTCGAGATCGGACGGCGGCTGGCGCCGCTGCGCGACGAAGGCATCCTGATCATGGGCAGCGGCTTCATGACCCATGGCCTGCCGTTCGTGCACGAGTACTGGGACGGCCGGGCGGGCGCACCCGAATGGTCCATGGAGTTCGATCGTTGGGCCGCCGAGACGCTCGAACGTGGCGACCTCGACGCTCTCTTCGATTTCCGCGACCGTGCCCCCGGCATGCCCTACGCGCATCCCACGGTCGAGCACTTCGCGCCACTGTTCGTGGCCCTGGGAGCGGCTACGGACCCGTCTCAGGCGCCCAAGTTCACGATCGAGGGTTACTGGCTCGGCCTAGCAAAGCGCTCGTTCGAGGTTCGCTGATACCTCCTGCGTGCCACGGCACCTCCGACTGCAACAGACCGGCACGCGCCTCTGGCTGGACCTGCCCTCATCGGTCCCGACTTCCCGCTTGACCGGCCGCAGCAGCGCCGGTAGCATCCGCGCTAATTCATAGTTAGTAACTAGGAATTAGCCTACACTGGCCGCTGCGACACCGAGAGGAACCGATGAGCTTCGCCCAGACCGCGATCCTGGCTGCGTTCGCGGGCGGGACGATATTCCTCGGCCTGCCGGTGGGCCGGCTGCGGGGATTGTCGCGCGGGACGCAGGCGGCCCTCACGACGGCCGCAGGCGGCGTGATCCTCTTCCTCATCTACGACGTGCTGTCTCAGGCCGTCGCGCCAGTGAGCGAGGCTCTCGACGCGGCCCGGGGCGGTGACTCACCCGCCAGATTCGCCGGCTACGCAACGACTCTCGGGCTGAGCGTGGCCTTCGGCTTGCTGTCCGTCACGTACTTGACGTCGCGGATGGCCACGCGACGGGACGCCGGCACGGCGATCTCGCCGCGGCAGATCGCCCTCGGCACGGCCATCGGCCTGGGCCTGCACAACTTCTCGGAAGGCCTCGCGATCGGCCAGTCAGCGGCGACGGGCGCGACGTCCTTTGCGGTCCTGCTCGTGATCGGCTTTGCCCTGCACAACACGACCGAAGGCTTCGCGATCTCGGCACCGCTGAGCCAGGATGAGCGGCCCAGCTGGAGCTTTCTGGCTGGGGCCGGGCTCGTGGGCGGCGGCCCGACCTTCGTCGGCGGCATGCTCGGCTACTCGGTCGTTTCGCCCGTTCTGTCGATCCTCTTCCTCGGCCTGGCGGCCGGTGCGCTCATATTCGTGTTCAACGAGATGATGGCCGTGGCTCGGCGCTTCTCGTTGCCGATGGTGACCGGCGCGGCGCTCACGATCGGCCTGCTGGCCGCCTTCGGCACGGACTTCGTCCTTTCGGCCGCTGGCGCGTAGCCCGCCGCCGGGGCGTGGCCGATTCTTCGCGCCCTAGATGGCGCTCGTGCAGGCCCGGCACTTCGTGGCGTCGGCCGGGACGGTTTCCTTGCAGTACTGGCAGGTCTTGGTCGGCGGTTCGGGCTCCTTTGGCGCCTCTCGGATCAGCAGCGACGCGATGACGTAGACGACCAGGGCGACGACGACGAAGGAGATAACGACATTGATGAACTGGCCATAGCGAATGGCAACTTCCTTCGTCGGATCCGTTGACGCCTTGAGCACGATCTCGAGTTGCGAGAAATCCAGGTTCCCCAAGAGCATGCCGATGGGCGGCATGATGATGTCGTCGACGAGCGATTTGACGACATCGCCCATGGCCACGCCGATGATCACGCCCACTGCCAGGGCGAGAGCGTTGGTCTTGAGCAGGAATGCCTTGAAGCCGGACACCTGACCCTCCTCGGACTGCTTAGTTGCTCGACCTGGCGATGGCGCCACTGCGGCCACTCCACCGGGCAGCATAAACCAGCCGTGGCACGTGCCGGAACCGGGGTTGGGGCGGGTTCCTCAGATGCCGGCGGCTTCGTCCGGCTCCGAGTTCGGAATGGGCCTCAGAGCCCGAGGAGCTTCTGCTTTGCGGCCGTGAACTCAGTATCGGTCAACTCGCCGCGGCCGTGCATCTCCGACAGCTCGCGCAGCCGGTCGACTCCGGCCTCCGGCACGCCCTGCGCAGACGCCGGCGTCGAACGGCCGAACCCTGAAAACAGAACCGCGAAGAGCCCGACGAGGAGGAGGCCGAAGATCAGGGCGGGAACGAGACCCAGCAGGCCGTAGCCAGAGGCGAAGCCGCCCACCCTGCCATAACCCCTCATCGGACCGAACACGGCCTGCGTCCCGCCGTGGCCTGCGCTGACGCCGTAGTTGTAGGCCACAACGCCAACGATCGCCAGCGCTGCGATTCCGATAGCGAGGCCAAGAAGACGCCATGCAAGCTTGCGGTTCATCAAGATCGACCTTTCGAGTCCGAAGATTGCGGCGATCGTAGGCCGCGTCGCTGAAGCAGCCCTGAAGGTCTCGTTCCANNGCCGCCGTGAGAGTCTGCGGGGTCCGGCCGCTGCTAACATGGCGGCCAGGGCGATGGGCGGAGCACCCCGATCGAGAAGAGGCGTGCAATGGCCAACGACGAGCTGACCGGCAACGACTCAACTGTGCCGAGGAACCATCCGCCGGCGCCGCCGGTTGGAAAAGGAACCCAGCGGACGGAAGCCGGGGCGAGTTCGATGCCGCCTGTGCAGGACCTGCCGCCGGCGCAGGACCTGCCGCCGACCCCGGACGTGCCGCCGCAGCCGGGGTTCGTCCCGACCGGCTACGCGCCTTCCGGTTACGCGCCGCCACAGCCGGGATTTGGCCCGCCCGGCTACGCGCCGCCGGCGACCGGGTTTGGGCCGCCGCCATATCCGATCCAGCCCAGGTTCGGGCCGCCCGACTTCGGGCCGGCGCCATATCCCGCTTCGGGTTGGCTGCCCGCTCAATCGGGGCGCTGGGACTGGGCTCCCTACCCGCCGACCGGCTGGGGATTCGGGCCCGCCTGGTACGTGCCTCCGGGGCCAGGCCCCGGTCTGCTCTGGGGCGGAGTCGGCATCAGGTTTGCCGCCCTCCTGATAGACATGGTCGTTGTTGTCGGCGGCCTGTTCGCGGTCAGCATGGTCATGTCGGCCTTCGATCTCGCCAGCGCATCCGGTAGGTCGGACTCGTTCGGAGCCGCCGCCCTGGCCCTGGCCGCGTGGCTGTTCATCCTTATCTACCACCCCGCCTGCTGGTACATATTCGGTGCCACGGCCGGGCAGAGGGTTCTCGGTTTGCGCGTGGTCCGAGCGTACGACGGACGGGAGCTCGGCATCAGCGCCGTTCTGGTCCGGTACGCCATCTTCCTCGTCGTCACAGTTCTGTTTCCGCTGGGGATCGTCTCGGCGTACATGACGGCGAACGACCCGTTCAAGCGAGCCTGGCATGACGACGTGTCCAGGTCGATAGTCGTCCGGCGGCCCTAGCGCGATCGGCATCGGCACCGGCGTGGCTGCCTCGAACGCGAGATGTCCATTCGGTGCGGGACGTCGGGCCAATGCGGCACGCCGCACGGAAATGGAGCGGGCGTGAGCGACCCATCCGGACCGCCCGCGCCCACCCGATGCGGAAGAGCTAACTGCCGGTGATCGTGACGCTCGTCGCCGTGCGCGTGCCGTTCGTCCCCGGGCTCGCACTCGCGGAAGCCGGGCCGGAGCCGGACTGTGCGCCCGTGGCCGATGTTTGAACGATAACGGTGGCACCGGTGGTTACGTCGGTACCTGAAGCGGACGTCTGGTTGTGATAGGCGGTCGAGGAGCCGGTCGCGATCGTGACCGTCCGACCGTTGGCTTCCTGGATGGTGATCGAGCCAGAGGTGACGCTTACGACGCTGCCGGAAACCGTCGCGGTGCCTGAGGTGAGGTCACCGTTCACCCCGCCAGGACCGATGATCGGGGAACGGCTGGCGTTGGCGCCGAACCCAGGAAAGCCGTTTGCCCCGGCTGCCGTCGAGCTGCCGGTGCCGCTCTGACCTGCCGCGGTCACGCGGCCGACGGCAAAGCTGATGCCGCCAAGGGCGACTATCGCCGAGACGGCAAGCAGCACCGTGGTCGAGCTGGCGCGTCTGGCGCGACCCGGCAACCTGGCAGGCGGCTTCTTCACAGCCGCCGTCCCGGGCGTTGCCGCTTCGCCGATCGCCGCCTCCTCCGAAGCGGCGTCTGCCGTCGATGCGGGCGGCTCGGCAGGCAGCGGTTCAAGCTGCCAGACCGGAGGCTCCTCGCCCGCAGGCCGAGCGGCCATTCCACTGTCACCTGGCGTAGTCATCTGAGCATCTCCTGGAGCGTTTGCCGGTCGGGGCGAGGAAGAAGCACTCTCGCCGGCCGCACCTGAGTCGCCGACCCGATTGGCGGTGGGTCGCTGTCGATGGTCACAGCCTGGTCCGCGGATCCTGTCGAACCGGTTACGGCAGACGGGGCGTCCCGGCCGATGCGCCCGTCGTTTCCGCCGGCCGGTGCGGGNNATCCGCCGCCCTCGCGGGCTACTCGGCCGGGTGCGGATCCCGACGGCCACTCGTCGAGAGCGGCCAGCTGACGCTGATGCTCGCCCCGCCCGCGGGCGAGGTGCCAATGTGCCAGCGTCCGTCAGTGGCTCGGACGATCGCGTCGGCAATGGCGAGGCCCAGGCCGGCGCCGCCCGGCGCCTCCGAAGCTCGATGGAACCGGTCGAAGACCCGTCCGCGCTCCGCCTCTGGAATGCCCGGGCCGGAGTCGTTCACAGTCAGGCGCACGCGCCGTCCCTCTCCGATGACGGCGACGGTGACGCTGCCGCCCGGAGGCGAGTATCGGCAGGCGTTATCCAGCAGGACCCCGACCAGCCGGTCGAGCCAATCAGGAGGTGCGCTGACGATCGCATCGGCCTCGGTAGAGCCCGGCCGCACGTCCAGCGTCTGCCCACGAGTCTCGGCCACCGCGTGGAACCGGTCGGCCGTTTGGGCAGCAAGGACGCGGAGGTCTACGGGCTCCGCCTTCGGTGCCATGCCGGTCGAGTCGAATCGCGCCAGCCACAGCATGTCGTCGACGAGGCGGCGAGTCCGCTTGAGCTCACCGTCTATGCGGCCGAACGCCGACTTGTCCCAGGCCGCGTCGCGCTCACGGGCGAGAGCCAGCGTCGCGGTAGCCTCGATCACCGACAGAGGCGTCCGCAGCTCGTGCGAGGCGTCGGCGGTGAACTCGAGCTGGCGCTGTCGGGCCCGCTCGATCGGAAGGGCCACCCGTCTGCCGACAACGAGGGATCCAAGGAAGACGAAGATGAGCAGCGTGCAGCCGATCCCCAGCTCGGCCACGATCAGGGTCGACTCGGTCTGAGACACGCCAGCCATCGACTGACCGACCACCAGGCGCGAGGAGCCGACTACCCGGCCGGCTATTCGGTAGGTCACGCCGTCGATAGAGGCCGTGACCGGCGCGGTAACCGACCGATCTTCCACCGGCAGGGTGAGGTAGTTCAGGCCCTGGACGGTGGCCGTCCCGTCCGGGTTCACCTTCCACAACAGGACCGGCAGCGCGCGCGGGTCCTGGCGCGTGGGATCGAAACCCGGACCGCCCTGGCCGCCGGCGTCGGGCAGCCCGCTCGGCTGGCCCAGGCTGGCGGCCACGTTCAAAGCCTGATCGAGGTGCTGGTCGACCTCGGTAGTCAGGTTGCTAGAGGCGACGATTCCGACGACCACTGCGATGGCCAGGTAGGCGATGCCCACGATAGCGCTCGCGGCCATGGCCACGCGCACGATGAGCATGTTGACCGAAGGTCTCTCGTGGCCTACGACGCGCCGCCGACCGAACGCTTTCACGCTTCCTCCAGACGGTAGCCCGCGCCCCGGACGGTGACGATCCGAACTCCCGCGTTGGGCAGCTTGGCCCGCAGCCTGCTCAGCTGGACGTCGATCGCGTTCGAGCCGAGCGGGTCGGTCTCGTCGTCCCAGCCGTGCTCGGCGATAGCCTTGCGATCCACGACCGCCGGCGAGCGTCGCATCAACAGCTCGAGGATCTTGTACTCGGTGGCAGTTAGCGGCAGCACCCTGTCGCCGATGGCAACCTCACGCCGTACGGGGTCCAGCGACAGCACGCCGCGGACGATGACCGGCGAGTCGACGCCGCGAGGCCGTCGCTGCAGAGCCCGGATTCGAGCGAGCAGCTCCCCGAAGTCGAAGGGCTTGACGAGGTAGTCATCGGCGCCGGCATCGAGGCCACGGATTCGATCCGGCGGTGCGTCTCGGGCGGTGAGCATCAGGATCGCCGTCGGTTTGCCGTGCTTTCGGGCCCAGGCCACGACGTCGATCCCTTCGCCCCCGGGCATGCGCCAGTCGATGACAGCCACGTCGTAGTCGTAGAACCTGAGGAGGTCGATGGCCTCGTCGCCGCGCTCGGCAGCGTCCACCTGATAGCCGTAGTCCTTCAGGCCGAGAACCAGGATCTGGCGGAGGCCTGGGTCGTCCTCGGCTACCAGCACGCGCATCGTTCCTCCTCGACTGCCGCCGGCGGTCGGTGGATGCCACGCGTGGCGTCACCGGTCGAAGGCGCCGCAATCGTAGCCCCGCAGTCGGCAGATTCGAGCCCCCGCTGGCACTCCGTTGCTGGCTCGTTCACGTCTCGACATTGCCCGAGGACGTCTTTCGGTTCGGTTACGGCCGGTCGGGCAATCGAGTTCGGCGAGCCGGCACGCTCAAGTGCCCGAGGC
>PMNU01000068.1:25730-32990 GCA_003165675.1 Chloroflexota bacterium | reverse complement strand
CGGTTGAGCAGGATGGCAATGATGATGATCGCCAGGGGCACGGCGATCGAAAGGATCGTCCGCGGCTGGCGGAGCCGTCGGACGAGCGACATCTGTTCGGCAGGCGGAACCTCGACGTCTGCGTCGGGGTTGATCAGCGCATCCGCCTCCTGACCGAGCGAGTCCCCGATCGCGTGATGGTGATGCTCCGGCTCTTCGGTCACTTAGGCTCCCCCGGGCTGACTTGGGTACGGCGGCGGCCGTTCCCGCGCACGGATTGGATCAGTTTCGCCAGCGGCGTCCACGCCCTTACGTAGAGGCTGGCGCGGTTTGGACGCATGTCGACACTCGCCAGCGCCGTCAGCAGGCCGGCCGGCGTGCTCGGATCCCCGAGAACCACGTTGTACGAGACGCCGACCTCCAGCACGGTGTGCGAATCGGAGGCGCACACGCCGGGCAGGGAGCGCTCGCTGGCGAAGATGGCCGCTTGCTCGTTCGCCGAGCCGCCGATCACGCGCGCGTTGTACGCCTCGATCCAGTCCACCTTCGCAGCGACGTCGGCCAGGAGCGCGCCGCTCTTGCGGCCATAGCCGCGCAGGCGGTCGAACGGATGGGGAACGCCGACCAGGCCGCCCTGCTCACGGATGGCGGCGATGGTTTCGACGGCCGACAGGCCGGGCGGCACAAGCTCATCGATGAAGACGGCGATCAGGTCCCCGTCGGCCGTCTTGATCTCCTCGCCCAGGAGGACCGTCAGTTCGGCCGGGGCGGCGTCACGCGCTCGAAGAGCCCCGTCGATGCGGTCGTGGTCCGTGACCGCCAGGTGGGTCAGGCCGCGAGAGGCGGCCGCTCGGACGACTGCGTCCGGGCTGGCGAGTGAGTCGAAGCTCGCGCTGGTGTGGCAGTGCAGGTCGATGAACGCCCGGTGGACGCCGCCGGCCGATCCTTCCAGCGGGGAGGGCATCAGACCTGCGGGCCGAGGTACTTCTTGAAGAAGTCGAAGTGCTCCAGGGCAACGCCCGTCCCGAGAGCGACGCAGTGCATCGAGTTGTCGGCCACATGACAGGGCACGCCGGTGACCTGGGTGAGCAGCTTGTCGATGTTGCGTAGCAGCGATCCGCCTCCGGACATGACCATGCCCTTGTCGATGATGTCGCTCGACAGCTCCGGCGGGGTCTGCTCCAGAACCAGGCGGACGGCGCCGATGATCTGCTGAAGCGGCGGCTCCATGGCTTCCATAACCTCGGAGCTGGAGATCGGGATCGTGCGCGGCAGGCCGGCGATCAGGTCGCGGCCGCGGACGTCCATAGTTAGCTCACGCTCGAGCGGCAGGGCAGTGCCGATCTGGATCTTCACCTCTTCGGCGGTGCGGTCGCCGATCATGAGGTTGTACTTCTTGCGGACGTAGTTCGAGATGGCCTCGTCGATCTTGTTGCCGCCCACACGCAGGCTGGTGGAAACCACGATCGCGCCCAGTGATATGACGGCGATCTCGCTCGTGCCGCCTCCGATATCGATGATCATTGACCCGGACGGGCCGCTGATCGGCACGTTCGCACCGATCGCGGCGGCCATCGGTTCCTCGATCAGGTATGCCTCTGCGGCGCCCGCCTTGAGGGCCGCGTCGCGAACGGCGCGCTTCTCGACGCTGGTGACGCCCGCGGGAACGCTGATCATGACTTCCGGCTTGCCCCAGCCGAAGCGGCGACCCTGCTGGACCCGATGGATGAAATGGTCGAGGAGCGCTTCGGTGATGACGTAGTCGGCGATGACTCCGTCTCGCATCGGCCGAATGGCCTGGATGTTGCCGGGCGTGCGGCCGATCATCTCGCGAGCCTCTTCGCCGACCGCCACGATGTGGTTCTGGTCGTCGACAGCGACCACGGAGGGCTCCTGCATCACGATGCCGTGGCCCTTCACGTAGACGATGATGTTGGCCGTGCCCAGGTCGATACCGATCTTCATGCCTGTGGCTATGTCCCTTCCGAGAGCCGTTCGATCCTGGCTCCGAGTTCCAGGAATTTCACGTCGATCTTCTCATAGCCGCGATGTACGTGGTGTGCGCCCCGAATCTGGGTCACGCCGTCCGCGGCCAGGGCGGCAAGGATAAGCGACGCGCCGGCCCTCAGATCGCCGATTTCGACCTCGGCGCCGTGGAGCGGGGCGGGGCCGTCGATCAGGGCATGGTACTGGTCGGCTATCTCCACCTTGGCTCCCATGCGGCGCAGCTCGCTGAGCCACTCGAGGCGATCCTCGAAGACGGTCTCGTGAACGTGGCTGAGGCCCTGAGCCTGAGTGAGCAGGACGCATGTCGGGGGCTGCAGATCCGTGGCCAGGCCCGGGTACGGTTGTGTCTCGATGTCACAGGCCCGGAGCGGCTTCAGATCCGCAGCAGTGGCATCCACCTCGATCGTGTCGTTGCCACAGCTCACAGAAACGCCGATGTCCGCCATCACGCTCAAGAACGCCCCGAGATGTGCGCACGGGGCGCCCCGGAGGGTGATTCGGCCGTGGGTGACGCCGGCAGCCACGATGAATGTGCCGGCCTCGATCCGATCGGGCACGACCGAGTGGTCGGCTCCGCGCAGCCGACGGCGGCCCTCGATCTCGATCCGATTGGGGGCGGTCCGCTCCACCTGCGCCCCCATCTTCTGCAGGAACTCGATCAGGTCGTCGACCTCGGGCTCCTGGGCGGCCGGCTCGATGACGGTGTGGCCGTCGGCCAGAGCGGCGGCGAGCATGGCGTTCTCGGTGCCCATGACGGTTATCTGCGGAAAGTTGACCGGCCCGCCACGCAGACGTCCGGGGGCCTTGGCGAAGTAGTAGCCGTTGCGGTACTCAATCTCAGCGCCGAGGGCCCGCATGGCGTCGACGTGCAGGTTGACCGGCCGTCGGCCGATCCGGTCGCCGCCTGGGTTGCTGATGATCACGCGACCGAAACGGGTCAGAAGAGGGCCGAGAAGGATGAAGCTGGCGCGCATCTTGGCCGCGGCCTCGAGCGGGACGAACAGCCACTCAGCGTCGCCCGACGCGATTTCGTAGACGTTCGGCGCGGGGTGGTCCACGGTCACGCCGATGTCGCGCAGAACCTCGGTCAGGACGCGGACGTCCTCGATCTCGGGCACGTTGGTGAAGCGGCAGCGCTCGCCCGTCAGAGTGGCGGCGGCCATCAGTTTGAGGGCTGCGTTCTTGGCGCCGCTGATGCTGACGGAACCCTCCAGCCGGCGACCGCCCTCGATACGGAGGACCTCACGGGCCACCGGATCGGGCTTGAACTCCCAGTGGAACGGTCGCGCGTCAGCCATCCCTCACTCGCCCGGCGGCTCTTCGCGTGGCGAGACCGCCGCAGGCCGAATGGCTTCGTGCTCCCCCCGCGGTCTGCGGGCGCCCCGCTCCGCCACGCGGATGCGAACGAGCGCCCGCTGCAGAGCGGCTCGGGCGCTGGCGAGATCGGCGGGCTCCACGAAGCCGCCTTCGAGCACGTGCTCCGCCTCGCGCCGGGCTCGCTCGGCCCGCTCAAGGTCGATTTCCGCGGCCATGTCGGCCGTCTCGGCCAGCACGACCACGCGATCCGGGCGGACCTGGAGGAAGCCGCCGAAAATGGCGAACAACTCCTCCTCGTGGCCGCGCCGCAGGCGCAGAACGCCGTGGCCAAGAAGCGAGATCAACGGAGCGTGGTGCGGCAGGATGCCGAGCTCGCCCTCGCTTCCGGGCACGATCACCTCGTCGACGTCGCCCTCGAAGGCCTGCCGTTCCGGAGTCACGATTTCGAGGTGTAGTGGCATCGCTAGTTCTTACCCGTTTCTCGCCAGCGCACTGGCGACGGCCCGACGGCGGACCGGCGGATCATCGTCACTTCGCCAGCTTGGCCGCGTTGGCACGCACGTCGTCCAGGGTACCGGCCAGGAAGAACGCCTGCTCGGGTAGGTCGTCGACCTTGCCCTCGAGGATCTCCTTGAACGAGGCCACCGTGTCGCGGATCGGCACGTAGGCGCCGGGCCGGCCGGTGAAGACCTCGGCCACGTGGAACGGCTGGCTGTTGAATATCTGCAGGCGGCGGGCCCGGGCGACCGTCGACTTGTCCTCTTCCGACAGTTCGTCGATGCCCAGGATCGAGATGATGTCCTGCAGGTCGCGGTAGCGCTGCAGGACTCGCTGCACCTCGCGAGCCGTGTCGTAGTGCTCCTGGCCGACGACCAGCGGATCGAGGACCCGCGACGTGGAGGTCAGGGGGTCGACCGCCGGATAGATGCCCAGCTCTGCGATGGCGCGTTCGAGGCGGATCGTCGAGTCTAGGTGGCCGAACGTCGTCGCCGGAGCGGGATCGGTGTAGTCGTCCGCCGGGACGTAGACAGCCTGAAGCGAGGTGATCGAGCCCTTCTTGGTCGAGGTGATCCGTTCCTGCAGGGCGGCCATCTCCGTCGCCAGGTTGGGCTGGTAGCCGACGGCGGAGGGCATTCGTCCGAGCAGCGCGGATACTTCGGAACCGGCCTGCGTGAAGCGGAAGATATTGTCGATGAAGAGGAGGATGTCGCGGCCTTCCTCATCGCGGAAGTACTCGGCCATCGTCAGGGCAGTCAGCCCAACGCGTTGGCGGGCTCCTGGTGGTTCGTTCATCTGGCCGAAGACGAAGGCCGTCTTGGCGATGACTCCCGACTCGGTCATCTCGTGGATCAGGTCGTTGCCTTCACGGGACCGCTCGCCCACGCCGGCAAAGACCGAGTATCCGGCGTGCTCCGCGGCGACGTTGCGGATCAGCTCCTGGATGATGACCGTCTTGCCGACGCCGGCGCCGCCGAAGACGCCGATCTTACCGCCCTTGGCGAACGGACAGACCAGGTCGATGACCTTGATGCCGGTCTCAAAGATCTCGGTCTCGGTCGTCTGCTGGTCGAATGCGGGCGCCGGACGGTGGATCGGCAAATGTACGGTCGCCTCGACCGGACCCTTCTCGTCGATCGCCTCGCCGAGAACGTTGAAGACGCGGCCGAGAGTCGTTTGCCCGACCGGCACCGTGATGGGGCCGCCGGTATCGACGACCTTCGTGCCTCGGGCCAGGCCATCGGTAGTGGTCATGGCTACGCTGCGGACCCAATTGTTGCCCAGGTGCTGCTGGACCTCGCAGACGATCTTGACCCCGTCGCCGCGCAGGACGTCGACGGCGTTATAGATGCCGGGCAGTTTCCCGGCAGGGAACTCGATGTCGACGACCGCTCCCGTGATCTGGACCACGCGGCCGGTTGCGGTTGGGGCGGCGGTCGCCATCGTCGTGTCGGTGCCTCCTGTNNTCTCTGGTGATGTTGGCCTGGCGTGCCTTGTTGTAGCTGAGGGTGAGATCCTCGATGAGCTCATCCGCGTTTTCGGTGGCGTTCTTCATGGCCACCATCTGGCTGGAGAAGAAGCTGGCCGTGCTTTCGAGCGCGGCCTGGTAGAGCCGCGTGCCGACATAGCGCGGCAGCAACTCGTCGAGGACGATCTCGGGGACGGGCTCGAAGATGAACTGCGAGCCGGGGATCCCGCGCGTGTCCGGACTGGGCTTGATCGGCAGCAGCCGGACCATGTCGGCCCGCTGGACGAGGGTCGACACGAAGCGGGTGAAGACGATGTCCACCTGGTTGTACGTGCCGGCCTCGTATTCGTCGGAGATCAAGCGGGCCAGGGGCAGGATGTCGCCGAAGGTCGGCCGATCGCCGAAGCCGGCGAAATGGGCGACTATCGGAACTCGAGCCCGGCGCATGGCATCACGGCCCTTGCGACCGACGCTGATCAACTCCAGCTCGCCGGCGTGCTCGACGATCTCCCCGGATACGAAGCGCACGGCGTTGGTGTTGAGTGGTCCGGCCAAACCCCTGTCGCTCGTGACCAGCACGATCAGCCTCTTGCCCTCTTCGCGCCGGCTCAGGAGCGGGTGCTCGTCGCCGCCGAGAACGGATGCCAGGTTGGCAAGTATCTCGTCGAGCAGCTCCGAGTAGGGGCGGGCGGCGAGAGTTGACTCCTGGGCCCGTCGCAGCTTGGACGCGGCCACGAACTGCATAGCCCGGGTGATCTGCCTGATATTCCTCGACGCAGTGATGCGTCTTCGAATGTCGCGCTGGCTGGGCACGCTGCTTCTTCCGGCTTCCTATGCCAGGAATGTCTGGCGGAATTCGTTGGCCGCCGTTTCGATGGCCGCGGCGGTGTCGTCGTCGAGAACCTTGGTGGTTGCGAGCTTCTGCATGACGTCGGTGCGCTCCGTGTCGAGGAAGCGCACGAACTGCGCCTCGAAGTCCTTGACGCGGGGCGTCGCGATGTCGTCGAGCAGACCCTTGGTGGCGATGTACAGGATGGCCACCTGCCGCTCCAGCGGCACCGGCTGGTATTGCGGCTGCTTGATGACCTCGGAAAGCTTCTCGCCGCGGGTCAGCTGGTCGCGGGTGGCCTTGTCCAGGTCGGACGCGAACTGGGCAAATGCGGCGAGGGAGCGATATTGGGCCAGATCCAGCTTCAGCGGCGCGGCCACTTTCTTCATGGCCTTGGTCTGGGCGTCGGACCCGACTCGCGACACGGAGATGCCGATGTTGAGGGCGGGGCGCTGCCCGGCGTTGAAGAGGTCCGTCTCGAGAAAGATCTGGCCGTCGGTGATGGAGATCACGTTGGTCGGGATGTAGGCCGAGATGTCTCCGGCCTGGGTCTCGATCAGCGGCAGGGCCGTCAGCGATCCGCCGCCATTCTCGTTGCTCATGCGAGCGGCCCGCTCCAGGAGCCGGCTGTGCAGATAGAAGACATCGCCGGGGTAGGCCTCGCGGCCGGGCGGCCGGCGCAGCAGCAGGCTCATCTCGCGATAGGCCCAGGCGTGCTTGGAGAGATCGTCATATACACACAGCGCATCCTTGACCAGCTTCCCATCGATCGTGACGCCGTTCTCCATGATCTCCTCGCCCATCGCGCAACCCGCGTATGGAGCCAGGAACTGGAGGGCGGCCGATTCATCGGCGCCGGCGACGACGACGATGGTGTGCTCCATGGCGCCGTGCTGCTCGAGCACGGCCACGACCTTGGCCACCGTCGAGAGCTTCTGGCCGATGGCCACGTAGATACAGACCAGGCCCTTGCCCTTCTGATTGATGATCGTGTCGATAGCAAGGGCGCTCTTGCCGGTCTGGCGGTCGCCGATGATCAGCTCGCGCTGGCCGCGGCCGATTGGGATCAGGGCGTCGATCGCTTTGATGCCCGTCTGAACCGGCGTGTCAACCCTCTGGCGGGTGATGACGCCGGGGGCGATGCGCTCGACCGGACGGGTGG
>PMNU01000068.1:0-25716 GCA_003165675.1 Chloroflexota bacterium | reverse complement strand
CCGACCGTCTCCTCTTCGAGGTTCAGAGCCATGCCCATGACGTCGCCGGGGAACTCGAGCAGCTCCGACGAGAGAGCGCCGGAGAGGCCGTAGATCTGGGCGATTCCGTCGCCAACCTCGACGACGGTGCCGATGCTTCGCGATTCGGCGCCGGCGTCGAAGTTCTCGATCGTGTTCTTGATGATGCTGACGATCTCGTCTGAGCGAATGGCCATGCCTTCTCCGTTCGGCCGTGGAGGCCACGGGGTGTCGGGCCGATTATCGGCGCCGACCTCCCGTCTCTAGCTCGTTCCCTGAACCAGCCGCCCACGCAACCGCTGGAGGCGGCCGCGGACGCTGGCATCGATCAATCTGTCGCCGATCCTGATCGTGAGCCCTCCGAGGAGCGCCGGATCGGTTGCCACGGCGAGTTCAACCTTCCCGCCGGCGAGTTGCTCCACACAGGCCCGCACCGGTGCCACCTCGTCCTTGGGGAGTGGCGCGGGCGTCGTCACGGTCGCCGCCACGATGCCGCGGGCTTCTCTCACAAGGGCCTCGTATTCGGAGCTCACGTCGGCCAGGACCGCGAATCGGCCGCGTCTGGCCAGGAGCAGGGCGAGGTTCAGCGCCCCGGGCGATACCCGCTTGCCGAGCAGCTGCTCGACCGCGGCCCGCCGATGCTCGAAAGCCACAGCCGGGCTATCCACGTCTCGGGCAACCCGCTCGTCGCGGGCCAGCCCGGCGGCAAGGGCCAGGTCTCGTTGCCACACGTCGATCGTTCCGTCGCGCTCCGCGATCCCGAAGGCGGCCTCCGCGTAGCGCCGTCCGGCGCCGATTCGCAGCATCAGTTCGGCCGCCCCTCGGCGGTGCTACTACCGGCGAGGAATTCGTCGACGAGGCGGCGCTGGCGGGCGTCGTTCATGGATTCGCCCACGACGACCCCGGCCGCGGCCAGAGCAAGGTCGGCGACCTGGGCTCGAAGGTCCGCCAGAGCGCGCTCGCGCTCCGCGGCGATGTCGGCAGTGGCTTTCTCGCGTAGCCGGCCCAGCTCGTCGCGAGTGGCGGCGATGTCCGCGTCGCGCATCTCCTGGGCCGACTTCTGGGCGGCTGCGATCAGGGCCTGGGCCTGGCGTCTGGCCTCGGCGATGGCACGGTCGCGCTCGGCCGCACCCGCGTCCCGATCCTTGCGAGCCTGGTCGGCGTCGGCCAGCCCTTGCTCGATGCGTACCTGGCGCTGGAGGAGCATGTTCGCGATCGGGCGGAAGCCGAAGACCCATATCAGGGCCAGGAAGAAGACGAAGTTGAGGGCGGCGACGATCACCCAGAAGATGTTGATCGAGAGTCCGGACCCAGCGGAGGTTGACGCAGCTGCCGCCGCGGCCGCGGAGGCTGACGCCAGAGGGTTCACGCGATTCGCTCCGTCCCGTCCGGATTACTTGAGGAACAGCGCCAGCAGGCCGACCACGATCGCAAGCACGCCGAGCCCTTCGGCGAAGCCGGCCAGGATGATCGCCAGACCGCGGATCTGGCCCGCGGCGTCGGGGTTGCGGCCAATGGCGTTGCTGGACATTCCGGCCAGTATGCCGATGCCGATGCCGGGCCCGATGACGCCCAGGGCCGCCAGGCCGGCTCCGATGTGCTCCACCATGAGTAGGACCTCCTGCGTTCCGACCGTCCGGCCGGCTAGTCGTGTAGTTGGCGGTCAGGCCGCCTCGGGCATTGGTTCGTCGGTGCCTTCGAGTACCCTGTTGCCTTCCGCGAAGTCGCCGGCAGCGGCCGGTCGATGTTCCTCTGTCTCATGGCCCTCGATGGCAATCATGATGAACATCAGGGTCAGGACCGAGAAGATGAGGGCCTGGATCAGGTTCAGCAGGGCCTCGAGGCCGACCAGCGCGACGGGAATCACCGCGATGGTGAGGGCGGTGATGACGGCCAGGGCCACCTCGCCGCCGTAGATGTTGCCGAAGAGTCGCATCGAGAGCGTGACCGGCTTCACGAACTCAAGGAACAGCTCGATGATCCCGACGTACATGGCCAGCAGTCCCGCGCCGAGCCCGTGCCGGAACTCCCCGATCGGGAAGAACTTGCCCAGATAGCCGCGGGGGCCGAGGCGCCGGAAGCCTTCGCTCTCGAAGATCAGGAACGAGGTCAGGGCCAGCCCGATGGTGACGTTGACGTCGCTGGTGGGCGCCCGGAGCTGCTCTATCTTGCCGATGGGCGGGACCAGCCCGCTCCAGTTGGAGAACAGGATGAAGATGAAGAACCCGGCGAAGATCGGGTAGTAGCGCCTGGCTTTCTCACCGCCGATCCCGATGGCAAAGTCGGAGCCGAACTCGTAGGCCCACTCGACCGCATTCTGCAGCCGGCCCGGGACCATCTTCATTCGCCGTGTGGCCAGGAAGGCCAGCAAGAGGATGAAGGCCATCACGATCCACATGGTCAGGATCGTGGAGCTGATGCTGGGGTGGAAGTAGATCATCGGCGCGGAAGCGGGAGCCGTGGACGGCGAGAGATCCAGGACGATCGCCGGGGGCGGGAACTCAATCACGCTCTGGATGTAGCAGCTCGGGAAATCGCACGCCTCGCCGGGCTGGCCGCCCGCTGGGAAAGGGGGGACGACCATGACCGCGAGAATGTCGAGGACGACGATCGCCAGCGCCAGGAGCAGGAGAACGCGACCAGGCGACATGTCGCGGCGCCTCTTCGCCGGCGGCGCATCGAGTTGCGCACGACTCTCTTCAGTTGCGATCTGCTCGGGCATTGCGCCCGGGTCGGACGTCACAATCGCTCCGCCTGGCGGCGACCCGAAGCCGCCGCGTTATCGCCGATCCTCGTCGTCCAGCTTCCCCAGGAACCTGGTCGTAAGTCGCCAGCAGCCGATCGCGCCGCTTGCGCCGCCGATCGCGAACCCGACCAATACGAAGACCGGGATCGTCCCCAGGCGCTGGTCCAGCCAGTACCCGGCGAGCGTGCCCGCCAGCACAGTGAACAGGAGGACGAAGCCGATTTCCGAGAAGAGGGCGACGTAACCAGACGCCTTCCCAAGATCGTTCATCCGTCTCCCTGGCAGGGCGCCGTGAGTGTAGCAGCCGACCTCCGGGGACGCTCAACTCCCCGAGAGGGCCGCACAGAAGAACCNNCCGTTCGCGCCGTTCGCGCCGTCCGTGCCGTCGGCGGCCGGATATGAGCTTGCGGCGAGGCTCTCGGAGATCGCGCCGCCCCCTCCCCCGAGGCGCTCGATCAGGAACAGCGCCAGTCCGAAGACGACGACGAGCCCCAGGAAGGCGTACATCTGGCCAGTCCCGGAGAGAGCGAGCGACAGGATCGCCAGGAGGACGCAGACCCCGTAGATGACCAGGACGGTATCGCGGTGTGACAGGCCCAGGTCCAGCAGGCGGTGATGAATGTGGCCGCGGTCGGCGCCGAACGGCGATCGCCGGGCGGCCATTCGCCGGACGATGATCCAGAACGTGTCCATGATCGGCACACCCAGGACGAGCAGGGCCACCGCTATCTTTCCGGCTCCCAGAACCGAGAGGACGGCCAGCGAGTAGCCGACGAACATGATGCCGCTCGTCCCGCTGAAGATCGAGGCCGGATGGAAGTTCCATCGCAGGAACCCGGCCAGTGCGCCGGCGAGGATGAAACAGAACAGAGCCACGAACGGCTCGGCCGTCGTCCCGAGGCCAAGACTGATCGTGCCGAGCGTGACCGCGGCGATGAGGGCGATTCCCGTCGATAGGCCGTCCAGGCCGTCGATGAAGTTGATGCTATTGATCATCCCCACGATCCACAGGACTGTGGCGATCGCGGCGATCGGGCCGGCGAAGCGGAGCGTGCCGCCCGGGACGGCCGGGAAGTTGACGCTTGCTACTGTCACGCCCAGCGCCACCGCGGCGCAGGCCAGGGCGAGCTGACCCAGCAGCTGCCATCGGGCGCGCAGCTGCAGGAAGTCGTCGAAGAGTCCGATGCCGGCGGCCAGGACCGCTCCACCGAGGAGAGCCGCGATCTGGAGCGCTCCCACGCCCGCCGGCTCGTCGACGAAGTTCATGCCGAGGCCATAGTTCAGCTCCAACATGACGAGCGACACCGCTACGAACCCGACGGCGATGGCGATGCCGCCTCCGCGGGCCACCGCCCGAGTGTTGACGCGGCGGGCTTCGGGCCGGTCGACGACGCCCCGCCTGCGGGCGTAGGCGCGAACCAGCGGCGTCGTCGCCAGGGTCACGAGGCAGGCCAGGACGAACCCGGCGATCAGGGCGGGTATCGCCTCCATCGCGTCTGCAGACAGGGTCATCGCGTTGCCTCAGAACCCCTCAAGTGCGGAACTCGCCGAGCGGCGCCGCCGGTACACTGCCGACCCGGCCCCGGCTTGCATCCGACGCCCTGATGGCCCCCGTCGCGCCGCCCAAGCCACTCCGCCGATTACCCTGGCGAGGCCTTGGGCTGGGCGCGGCACGGATGGCGTGGTCAGTCCTCCTGGAGCCCCGGCACCGGGAAACGAGCGCACATGTCGTGGACCAGGGCAGCGAGCTTGGCCTGCTCGGACGGGTCGTCGCGGTTCGCGATCGCCGAGACGATCGTATCGCCGATCTGCCGCATCTCCGGTTCGCGGAAGCCGCGGCTGGTCGTGGCCGGCGTCCCCACGCGTATCCCGGACGCGATGTTGGGCGGGTTCTTGTCGAATGGAATCGCGTTCTTGTTGACGGTGATGCCGATCGCGTCGAGGAGGCGCTCGGCCTCGCGGCCCGTCACGCCGAGGGGCGTCACGTCGACCAGCATTAGATGGTTGTCCGTTCCGCCGGAGACGACGCGGGCGCCCTTCTCGGTGAGAGTGGCCGCCAGCAGCTTCGCGTTGACGATCGTCTGGCGCTGGTCGTCGCGGTACTCGTCCGTGGCGGCGAGCAGCAACGCGACCGCCTTGGCGGCGATGACGTGCATCAGCGGGCCGCCCTGGACGCCGGGGAAGACGCTCTTGTCCACGGCCTTGCCCAGGTCTTCGCGGCAGAAGATAAGGCCGCCGCGCGGGCCCCGCAGCGTCTTGTGAGTTGTGGTCGTGACGATGTCGGCGTGGCCGAACGGCGTAGGGTGGAGCCCGGCCGCCACAAGCCCGGCGATATGGGCCATGTCCACGAAGAGCAGCGCGTCCACGCCGTGGGCGATCCTGCCAATGCGCTCGAAGTCGATGATGCGGGGGTAGGCGCTGGCGCCGGCGACGATCATCTTGGGCCGGACCTCAGCGGCCAGCTTCTCGAGCGCGTTGTAGTCGATCTGCTCGGTTTCCGGATCGACGCCGTAGGCGTGGACCTCAAACCACTTGCCGCTGAAGTTGACCGGCGAGCCGTGGGTCAGATGCCCGCCGTGGGCCAGGTTCATGCCGAGGATCCGGTCGCCGATCTGGAGGACGCTGAGGTAGGCCGCCATGTTGGCCTGGGCGCCCGAATGGGGCTGGACGTTGACGTGCTCGGCCCCGGGGAATAGGGCGAGCGCCCGCTCCTGGGCCAGGCGCTCGACGACGTCCACGAACTCGCAGCCACCGTAGTAGCGCTTCCCGGGCAGGCCCTCGGCGTACTTGTTGGTGAGGGGCGAGCCCTGCGCCTCCATGACCGCTGCGAAGGTGTAGTTCTCGCTGGCGATCAGCTCGATCTTCCAGCGCTGGCGATCGGTCTCGCCGCGAATGGCCGCCCACAGCTCGGGGTCGACGTCGGCCAGCCGGGCCCAGGCGATCCCATCTCGCCGCGCGATCGTCATGGTTGCTCCTTCTCCACCGGGGGCGGGCGGCTCGTCGCCGCCGGGCGACTTCGCGCGGTCGTCCTCTCGCGCGTCCGGGCCCGGGTCGACCCTATTGTCGCCGATCGGCGACGGCGGTGTCCTCTCCGGCCGAACAGGCGAGTCGCCGCGGCCCCTAGCCGGCGACGATGCGGGCGAGTCCGGCACCCTGGAGGACGGCGGCGAGTTCTGAGGTCGCGATGGCGCCCACTCGCAGAACCCGCGGCAGCTCGCCCGAGCAGTCCACGACCGTGGACGGAACGCCGCCACGAGCCGGGCCGCCGTCGAGGATCAAGTCGAGGCGGCCGCCGAGCTGAGCCATCACTCCCGCGGCGTCGCGGGCATCGGCCTCGCCCGAGAGGTTCGCCGACGTGACCGGCAGCGGCCCCAGCTCGCGGGCGAGGGCGCGCGGGCACTCGTGGGCGGGAAGCCGGACGCCGACCGTCGCGGCCCCGGCGGTGAGAACCGCTGGGAGCCGAGCCCCCGCCGCCTGGGCGAGCACCAGGGTCAGGCCGCCCGGCCAGAATCGTCCTGCCAGAACGCGAGCGGCGGGCGAAAGCACACCCACCGAGGCGACTTGTTCGAGGTCGGCAACCAGCAGGACGATAGCCCGGTCCGGCGGCCGATCCTTCGCCGCGAAGAGCCGCGTTAGCCCGTCCTCCGCCTCGAGTGACACGCCCACGCCGTAGACCGTGTCGGTGGGCATCCCCACCAGGCCCCCGGCGCGCAGAGTGGCCGCGGCCGCCGCACGCCCGGCTTCGTCGTCGGGGAGCAGCCGGGCAGTCACCGCCGCTCGACCTGCACTCCGCGCCGGCCGGCTGCCTCTTCCCCAGCCGCCCCTTCGGACGAGGGCGCTCCGCCGGATGCCACCGCTCCGTCGGACGACGCCGCGCGGCGCCCTTCCGCGTCTCCGGGCCGGGACACGCCGCCTCCTACCCGTGGCCGCCACCCGTCGAGAGCGATCAGCTCGATCATCTGGGCCGCGCCCTCCTCGGCCACAGGCGGCGCCACGTATCTAGCCGCCGCCCGAACCGCCTCGGGCGCGCTCGGCATCGCCACTCCGTGGCCAACCTCGGCGATCATCTCCAGGTCGTTGTACTGGTCCCCGATGGCGATGCACTGCCCCAGCGGGACGCGCAGCCGGCGAGCCAGCCAGCGGATGCCCATCCCTTTCGAGACGCCCGGGGCCAGGAACTCGAGGAAGCGGGGGTGGCTCAGCGTGACCTCGGCCCGACCGGCAAAGTACGCCCGGGCCTCGTCCAGCACGGACAGCGAGTGCTCCGCGTCGCCGATGGCCACGACCTTGGTCACGGGCCTGGCCGCCCGAGCGAGCACGTCCGGCACCAGGCGCAGCCGGTCGCCCACGAACAGCCGGTATTCATCCAGCCGCTCCTCGGTCGAGCCCACGATCATCCACTCCAGGTAGTTGAAGTGCGGCGTCAGGTCGTGTTCCAGGCACCAGCGCACTATGTCGACCGTTACGTCGGGCGTAAGCGGTCTGTGATACAGCAGCCGGCCGGGGCGCCGGGAGCCGGGTGCGGCCATGGCCCGAATCAGGGCGCCCTGCTGGGCGACCACGGGGCCGGTGAGTCCGAGCGCTTCGGCGAACGGCATCGCGCTGGTGGCCATGCGGCCGGTTACGAGCGAAACCGCGATGCCTCTCCGGGTGGCCTCGGCGATGACCGCCAGCGTCCGCTCGCCGATAACCAGGTCGTCGCCGACGAGCGTGCCGTCGATGTCGAGTGCGATCAGGCGGATCGGCAGTTCCGGCTTCACCATCAGCGCCCGCTCGATCGCCTGGCCGCAGCCGCGCGTTCCACGTGGGCCAATCGAGGCTTGCCGGAAAGGTCGGGCTGAATCCAACACCGCCACTCGCCCGGGAGCGCTGCGGCAGCCGCCTCGACCGCCGGCCCCTGGTCGAACCCGATTTCGATGAGAGCAGCCCCGGCGGGCGCCAGCGCTTCGGGCAGCGCCTCGAGCAGCCGGCGGACGACGAGCAGCCCATCGGGTCCGCCATCGAGAGCCAATCGCGGCTCGAACGATGCTGCTATCGGCAGCGAATCGATCTCTGCCGACGGGATGTAGGGCAGGTTGGCGAGAATCAGGTCGAACGGCGGCTCGGTTGCCGGCAGCAGGTCCGCCTGAGCGAATGTGACCGCGTCGGCGACGGCGTGGCCGACGGCGTTCTCGCGCGCAAGATTGAGCGAGTCGGCCGAGCAGTCGACCGCCATAACCGTGACCTCGTGCAGCATCCGCCGCCTGCGCAGCAGCGACGCCAGCGCAATCGCGATCGCACCGGAACCGGTGCCGACGTCGATGACGCGCACGTCGGGCGTCCCGGCCGGACGCGGGGCGGAGGTAAGACGCCAGGCAACATCTCGCTCCGCCTCGGAGACCAGAAGCTCCGTCTCCGGCCGAGGGATCAGGACCCGCCGGTCTACGGCAAAGGCCATGCCGTGAAACTCCTTGACGCCGCGAATGTAGGCCACTGGCTCGCCGGCCTCACGCCTCACCAGCGCAGCCTCAAACGTAGCCGCGCTGTCGGACCCGACATAGGCCTCGGAGTGGGCGATCACTTCCGTCCGCTCGGCGCCGACCGCCCAGCCCAGCAACAGCTCGGCGTCCAGACGGGCGCTCTCGGAGCCGGACGCGCTCAAGCGCGTCGTACCTGTCCTCAGGAGCTCACCGATCGTCGCCATGCCGATGCTCCGTCACCGCCGAGTTAACCCGCGCCGAGGAAGCCAGGCCCGTCACGCGCCGGAGTCCTCGGTGTTGAGAGATCGCAGCCGCTCGGCCTGGTAGGTCGTGCTCAGCGCATCGATCAGCTTGTCGAGATCGCCGTCCATGACGCCGGGAAGGTTGTGCAAGTCGAGCCCGATTCGGTGATCGGTCAGGCGGTCCTGGGGGAAGTTGTAGGTCCGCACCTTCTCGGAGCGTTCGCCCGAGCCGACCATACTCCGACGCATCGCCGACTCGGCCTCGGCTAACCTGGCCCGCTCACGGTCGAGAAGCCGGCTCCGCAACACGGCCATTGCCTTGGCCTTGTTCTTGATCTGGCTCTTCTCGTCCTGAATCGTGACGACGATGCCGGACGGCATGTGGGTGATCCGAACCGCCGAGTCGGTGGTGTTCACCGACTGCCCGCCGTGCCCGGTGGACCGGTAGACGTCGACCCTGATGTCCTTCTCGTCGATCTCGACGTCGACCTCTTCCGCCTCGGGCATGACGGCCACGGTCGCGGTCGAGGTGTGGATTCGACCGCTCGACTCGGTGACGGGGATGCGCTGGACCCGGTGCACTCCGGCTTCGAACTTGAGACGGCTGAAGGCACCGCGTCCGGCGATCTCAACGATGGCCTCGTTGATGCCGCCGATGCCGGTCTCGCCGATGCTCAGGACCTCGGCCGACATTCGATGACGCTCGGCGTAGCGGAGATACATCCGGAGCAATTCGGCGGCGAAGAGCTTGGCCTCCTCACCGCCCGCTCCGGCCCGGATTTCGAGGATGACGTTCTTCTGGTCGTGGGGGTCGCCCGGGAGGAGAAGAACGCGCAGCTCGTCGATCAGCTCCGCTTCGCGGGTTTCGAGGCGGCGGACCTCATCCTGGGCCAGGTCGTGCATCTCCTCGTCACCGGAGTCGCGCATCTCGAGGGCCTCGGCCAGCTCCTTGCGGGCGGCCTGGAGTTCGCGCCAGGAAGTCACAACCGGCTCGAGCCGGGCCAGCTCCTTGCCGAGGCGCTTGAGCTCAGCCGGGTCCGCAACGATCTCGGGCCTGGAAAGCTCGGCGTTGAAGGCGTCGTACTGCGCCGCCACCTCCATGAGCTTGGCGTCGATCACGGCTTCGTGCCCGAACCCTGGAGGGAGCCCGCCGGCGCGACCGTGATAGTGCCGCGGTCCGCATCCGGGCTCAGCGGCCGGCAGGCCGGAACGGCGCTGCCGGCGGGGATCTCGGCGCCGTCGGCGGTGAGCGCCTGCTCGATCGAGACGATCGCGACTTCGATCATGTCGTCCGTCGGCTGTCTCGTGGTGATGGCCTGGACCCAGATGCCGGGCGACCACAGCCAGCGAACCAGGGCGTGGCTGCGATTGCGGGCGCCCAGCTGGAGGATCTCGTAGCTGACGGCCGCGATCACCGGTACCAGGATCACGCGCGAGACGACGAGCCAGAGCGGCGGCAGCTTGCCCACGAGGGCGAAGGCCAGGATGGAGACTATCAGCACGACGACCAGGAACTCGGTGCCGCAGCGCGGATGGGCAGTCGGGTACTTGTGGGCGGCTTCCGGCGTCAGCGGGTCGCCGCCTTCGAGGGCGTGGATCGACATGTGCTCGGCGCCGTGGTACTGGAAGGTGCGCCGCACGTCGGCCGCTCGACCGACCAGCAACAGGTAGCCGATGAACAGCGCGACGCGGATGATGCCCTCCGAAAGCTGCAGCCCAAGACCCTGATCGACGCGCCCGATCGTCGCCTGAGCCAGGAGGAGCGGCAGCAGGAAGAAGAGGCCGATGCCCAGGACGAGGCTGAGCAGCAGCATCCCGCCCACGGCCACGGTGTAGCCCTTGCCAAGCCCCTGCTCGACCGGCGCCGGCGATGTCGAAGCGGCAGCGTCAGGATCGGTGTAGGAGCGGGCCGTCGCGGGCTCCGGCGATGCGGCAGTGGCCGACGCCTTCGCGGTTCCGTCGCGGTCCTTGGCGGCGGGCTCCGACGGGGCGCCATTGCCATCGTCATTGCCATTGCCGGCGCCACGCTGCCCGGCGGCGGCGCACAAGGCCGGACCGGCGAACGCCGTCGCCAGCATCCCAAGCAGCCCGCCGACCGTGGCCGAGGCCCCGCCGCTTCCACTCGCACCGGGATCCTCTTGCCCGCTCTCGAGACCGAGAGCCTGCACCGTGGCTGACCGGACCAGCCAGCGCGTGCCGGTGACCAGCGTGTCGTATAGGACGACCAGTCCTCGCAGAAACGGCAGCTTCAACGCCCGCCGGGCGCGAAGTCCCAGGTCCAGGCGTTCGGTGGCCCAGACGATCGAGCCGTCGGGATGGCGAAGAGCGATGGCGAGGGCGTTCCGGCCCCTCATCAAGACTCCCTCGATGAGCGCCTGACCGCCGTAGTGATAGCTCGCCATGGCCGGATTCTAGCCTCTGAGGGACAGGGAGCCGGAACGGTGTCCGCGTATGTACCGAAAGGCGACGTCAGCCGGCGAGGAGCGGGACCTGCCCGAACGCGCGGGCAGGAGCGGAACTAGGCCCGCTGCGTGCGCTCGAGGCGGCGTTGGAAGCGCTCTACCTGCCCGGCAGTGTCGAGGATCATCTGCTTGCCCGTAAAGAACGGGTGGCAGCTGTTGCACACGTCCACGCGCAGTTCCGTCCGCGTGGAACCGATCTCGAAGGTGGTGCCGCACGAGGCGCACTTCACCGCCGCCTGCTGGTACTTGGGATGAATCTTCGGCTTCATTGGTTACTCCCGGGCGCCTTCCGCACGGTCTCCCGCCGGTGGTCGTCGGTGGCGCGGGCGGCGCCTCGGCGCCGGTCCGCAGTTTGTGGCTGGAGGCTACTCGCCCGCCAGGGCCTCGACGCGGATCCGCTTCTTCTCGCGAGTCTCGTGCTCGAAGTGGACCGTGCCATCGACGGTGGCGAAGACGCTGTAGTCGTGCGCAAGACCCGCGCCGGAGCCGGCCTTGAACGTCATGCCGCGCTGTCGGACGATGATCGATCCGGCCGTGACGAACTGGCCATCACCGGCCTTCACGCCCAGACGCTGGCCGACGCTGTCGCGGCCATTCTTCGAACTGGAACCTGCCTTCTTGTGGGCCATCGCTTATTCGTCCTTCTTGGTCCGCGCGGGGCGCTTGGCTGGCGCCTCGCCGGCCGGCTTATCGGTCGTGTCGGCTTTCGCCGTCTTCGGGGCGGCTTTGGCCGGAGCGACCTTCGGCGCGGCTTTGGGCTCGGCCTTCGCCGGAGACGTCGCCTTGGCCGGGCTCTCCGCCTTTGGGGGGGCGGACTTTGCGGGAGGGGTCTTGGTTCGGGCGGCCTTGGCGGGAGCATCCTTGGCGGGAGCCTTGGGCGACTTCGTCTTGGGCTCCGCTTCCGCGGCTGCGGCAGCCGCGGTGCGGGCCTTGAGCTTCTCGGCCAGGGCGGCGTCCTCTGCAGCCTGGCGAGCGGCGGCCTTGGCGACCTTGTCGCGCTCGCCCTCGGCGGCAGACTCGGCTTCCCTCGCTTCTTCCGCGGCGCTCTTGGCGCCCAGGCGGACGTCCGTGATCTTCAGGACGGTCAGCTCCTGGCGATGTCCCTTCTTGACGCGGCGGCGCGCCTTCGGCCGGTACTTGAACGAGATGGTCTTCTCGCCGCGATCCTGGCGCAGGACGCGAGCGCTGACGGCCGCGTCGGCCACGACTGGCTGACCGACGGCCGACCTGTCGCCGTCCACGACCAGCAGTACGCGGTCGAGGTTGATCTCTTGACCCGGCTCGACATCGAGCAGCTCAACCTCGAGCTCGGTGCCGAGTTCGACGCGGTACTGCTTGCCGCCGGTCTGGATGACTGCGTACATGGGTCCTCAGGAGTGGACGGGGCGGCGCGGCCCCAGCGGCGTGCACGACACGAATACGCCCCCGGCTTCCCGGGGCGCGAAGTGCGAGTGTACGGCCCATGCCGGGCCTCGTCAAACTCGACGGGGGCTCGGACTGGACCTCGACAGTCCGTCCTAACCGACGAGCTGGCCGGCCAGCTCGGAGTCGAGCCAGAGTCGCTCGCGAACCGGGCGGACGATCTCGAGCGATGGACGCTGGGCGGTCGGCTCGGACTCGCGCGGACCGCTCTCGTCATCATCGCCGGAGTCCGCGTTCACCGCCAGGCCAAGCTCGCCGGCGAGGGCGGCCACGACCTCCTCGGGGCGGCCACTGCCGAGATCCTGTGAGTGGCGAAGCCGCATCCACAGGCCAGTCGCCGGGGCGGTGGCGGCGTCGGGCGGCAGTGCCGCGACGTCCGCGGAGCGCAGGTGAAGGTCCAGCAACAGCGGCCGCAGGTCGTACGAGATCGACCGCGCCTCCCGGCGCCGCTCGCGCGGCAGCCGTTCGGCTGCCATGAGCCGCCCCGCGGCCTCCTCCAGTTCGACCCCTTCGACGTTCAGCAGCGTCATCCGGTAGTCGGCAGCGACGAGCTGCGGAGCGATCGCCGGAGCGCCGACCCAAACGTCGTGAAGACCCACCACGCGGTAGCCATGAGGCATCCCCACAGCCAGGCGGTCGCGCAGGTCCGGGGCAGTCAGCCGCTCGGCCAGGAAGAGGTCGGCCAGTTCGTGCTCGGCGAGCATGCCCAGCTGAAGCGGCGCGGCGAATACCAGCTTGGGCCGCGGGCTGAAGCCCTCGCTCGTGGCCACGGGAATATCGCCGCGACGGAAGGCTCGCTCCCAGAGTCTGACCGAATCGAGGTGGGATAGGAATCGGGCCTCCTCGTCGCGAGCGAAGACCAGCCTCCAGCGCTGCCGGATCTCGCTCACGTTGTCGGCCCCGACTCGGCCTCGGACGCGGACCCGCCGGATGCCGGTGGGTCGATCGCCCGGACGGTCTTCCTCGCGCCGGACGTCCGACCCCGCCTGGATGCCTTCGACCTCGGAGCGGCCTTGCCGCCCCACCGACCAACCGCGAAATCAGCCGTGGTGGCCTGAACCATCAGGGTGAAGAGAACGACCCCAAAGGTGATGCCCTGGAGCGCAGTCCGATTGGGAAAGTCGATCGGTAGGGAGAGCGCCAGCGCCGTCGAGACGGCACCGCGCAGGCCCGACCAGAAGACCACGTGCAGCCAGTCGAACGGGATGGCGCCCTCGTCGCGGGCTGCCCCCGTCGGGCCCTTGGCAGTCGCCCATCCGGCCGCCCGTTTGACGGTCGATCTGGTAGCTCGTCCGACGGTCGCCGATCCCGACGCGGCACCGGACCTGGCCAGCCAGGCGCGCCTCGCCAGCCGCCAGCTGCCGAGCATCCCGTAAACAATGACCGCGCGGCCGACCAGCGCCGCCACGATGGCCCAGGCGGTCGGTCCCGCAACGCCTGCGAGTGAGCCGGCGGCGATTGCGAAGCCGACGACCAGGAACACGAAGGCCGTGGCCAGGAAGGCCACAAACTCCCAGACGGTATCGAGCGCCTCCTCGGTTCGCTCCGACAGGCCGTAACGGCGGCCGTACGTCCCCAGGACGATCCCGGCGACGGCCGTGGCGATGACCCCGGACCCATGCAGTGCGTCCGCCGCGAGATACGTGCCGTAGGCGAGCACCACGGACAGGCTGATCTCAATCAGGTGGTCGCCGACGCTGGGCAGCACCCGCGACGCGGCAAACCCCGCCACGGCGCCCAGCGCGGCCGAGAAGGCCACGATCGAGACGAACTCGAGGACGATCTCGAGCGGGCCCACCGGGCGCGTGACGAAGTCGACGGCGATGGCGAACAAGACGATTCCCGTGCCGTCGTTGAAGACGCTCTCGGCCTCGACAAGCGTCGTAAGGCGCCGCGGCGAGCGCATCTGCTTGAACGTGGCGATGACCGCGGCCGGATCGGTGGCNNGCTGCGGCGATCAGGGCCGCGCTGACGAACACGCCCGGGCCGGCCAGAAGCGCCACTCCGACGATGGACGGGCGGAGCTTGCCGAAATCGGTCTGGTACGAAGCTTCGAAGACGAGCGCCGGAAGCAGCACGACGAGCACGAGCTGGGGCGTGATCTCGACGCGCAGCGGCTGAGCGAAGACCCCCGCCACGATGCCGAACGCGACAAGCGCCACGGTGTAGGGCAGATTGATGCGCCGAGCCAAGAGCGTGACCAGGGCCGCCGCGCCGACCAGGAAGACGAAGAGCCTGATGAGTTCGAGAGTGGTTTCGCCCGAGCTCACCCCGTGGACTCGCCGCCGGCCGCCTCCACCAGCGACGCAAGACCCTTCAGCCCAGCGCTCTTCGACTGCATCTCAGTCCCCAACAGGTCGTATGGCCAACCGCGCCGCTCGTCGCGGTCTGCGCTCACGTTAGCACCTGTGTCCGGGGTGGCCGAGAGGTCGACCCGGCCAGCACGCCTCGGGTCGCCCGGCGGTCCAACGTACTGCCAGCCACTCCCGTCGTCGCCGACGGCGACCAGCAGATCACGCGGCCCCTGGGCTCCCGTTCCGCATGCGAATCCCGTCGCGTCAGGCACGCCGCAGTTCGAGCACGGGCCCCAGTGGCAGTCGGCCGTCGTCCTGGCCGCAAGCGCCCGTTTCCTGTCGCGCAGCAGGAACGCATTCGAGACGCCGGCGCTCAGATGAGCCCATGGCAGTGACTCGTCGGTCGGGATGTCGCGCTGGGCGTACCAGGCCGGATCGAGCCCGTATGCGGCGAATGCCTCAAGCCACGCCGCAAAGTCGAAGTGTTCGTCCCAGGCGTCCAGCTGGGCGCCTCTCTCCCAGGCCCGCCGAATAACGGTGCCGAGGCGCCGGTCGCCGCGTCCGAGAGCGCCCTCGAGGAGGGAGCTGTTCGGATCGTGCCAGGACATCACCAGCCCCTTGGCGTGCATCGCCTTGCGCAGTGCGTCTACCTTGGCTTCGATCTCCTCGGTCGTGTCCAGCCCGTCCCACTGAAACGGCGTCATCACCTTCGGCAGGAAGGTGGAGACGTTGACCTTCACCTGAGCCCGGCCACCGTGACGCCGGCGGCCCGTCTCGAGCACTCGCCTGGAAATCGCGGCGATGGCAAGGACATCGTCCATCGTCTCGCCCGGCAGGCCGATCATGAAGTACAGCTTGACGGCGGTCCAGCCTCGATCGAACGCGAGCTGGGCGCACCTGGCGATCTCTTCGTCGCTCACCCCTTTGTTGATCGTGTCGCGCAGCCGCTGGCTGCCGGCCTCCGGCGCGAAGGTGAAACCGCCACGGCGTCCCCCCGACGACAGTGCATCCGCCAGTTCGACGGTGAAGGCGTCGACTCGCGTGCTCGGCAACGACAGAATCGCCTCGGGGCGACGTCTGCGCAGCTCCGTTGCGACCTCGCCGACGTACGTGTAGTCGGCGGTGGAGAGGCTGGTCAGGCCGATCTCCTCATACCCGGTCGCCCGCAGGATCGCCTCAGCAGCCTCGATCGCGACGTCGGGCGCCCGCTCGCGCAGCGGCCGCGTATGCATGCCGGCCCCACAGAACCGGCAGCCTCGAGTGCAGCCCCGCATGACCTCGAGCTGAGCTCGGTCGAAGACGATGCCGATGTTGGGCACGAGCTGACGGATGCCGCGGACATGGGTTTCGAAGTCGGCTGCGATGCGCGCGGTGACGGTCGCCGGGGCAGCGTCGTCCAGGCGGTCCAGGCGGTCGAACCGGCCATCGGCGAGGTACTGGGGCCGGTAGAACGAAGGCACGTACACGCCGGGAATCCGGGCCAGGGCCCGCAGTGCCGTGGCGCGGTCAACGCCCCGACGCCACTCCCCGTCCGCGGCGGACCCGGCCTCGGCTCGGCGGTTCCAGCCGAGCGACTCGAGTACGTCGCCGATCTCGAGGACCACGTCCTCGCCCTCACCCAGCACAACGGCATCGACGAAGTCCGCAATCGGCTCAGGGTTCATGACGATCGAGCCGCCGGCCACGACCAGCGGGTCGGCCTCCGAACGCTCGCTCGTCGTCAGCCCGACTCCGCCCAGGTCGAGCATGGTGAGCAGATTCGTGCAGACGAGCTCGAACCCCAGGCTCAGCCCAATGACATCGAACTCGCGAAGGGGTCGTCGCGTCTCCAGACTCCAGAGTGGGACGCCAACGGCCCTGAGCTCAGTCTGGAGGTCCGTGTCCGGCGCGAAGCACCGTTCCGCAAGTCGATCGGGTCGGTCGTTGACGACCTCGTAGAGGATCCGCAGCCCGAGGTTGCTCATGCCTATCTCGTACAGGTCGGGGTAGGCGAAACACCACTTGACGGCGGTGGCGGCCCAATCCTTCTGGACGGAGTTCCATTCCCCGCCCGCGTATCGACCGGGCTTGCGGACGCGCCCCAGGATCCGCTCGACCGCTGGAGGCGGGAGGGGCGGGGGGTCGTGGAACGGCCCGCCCCCGTGGGGCGGCGAAGGCGGCTGACCCTGGGTCCGTGTCGTCATCGCTCGCTGGCTCGCTCCCTGGGTTAGGTTGCCGGTGCAAACCTCAGCCGGGCGTATCAGCCGGTTCGGCCGGACCGTGCGACAGCTACCACTCGGGTTTCTCGCGGCGCAGATTCGTGCTCTGGAGCGTACCCAGGCCCGCAGCGAGGCAGACGAGCGACGCTCCACCGTAGGAGATGAAGGGGAGCGGGATGCCCGTCACCGGAAGCAGGCCGTTGACCATGCCCACGTTCACGACCACCTGGAAGAAGATCATCGTCGCCATGCCGCAGCCGATGAGCATGGCGAACGGATCGGTGGCACGCCAGGCGCACGCGAGCAGGCGCCAGATCAGGAGCGCAAACAGAATCAGGACCACGATGCCGCCGATCAGACCCAACTCCTCGACAAGGACGCCCCATACGAAGTCGGTCGTTTTGACGGGCAGGTAGACGGTGCCGTTCGTGAGGCCCTTGCCGGTGAGCCCGCCGGCGTCGATCGCGAGCCTGGCCTGATGGATCTGGAAGCCGGCGCCGTTCGGGTCGGCATTGGGGTCGAGCAGGGTAAGCAGGCGGGCCTGCTGGTAGTCGGCCATGTGCGCCCAGACGAACGGAATCGCGGCGGCCACCGCCGCCGCCAGTGTGCCCAGCCAGAATAGGCTCGCACCGGACATGAAGAGCAAGCCCGTGATCGTGGCCACGAGCACCAGCGACGTGCCGAGGTCGGGCTGGAACATGACCAGGACCCATGGCGGGACCAGGATCACCAGGGCGCCGATGATGGTCCACGGCGATTTGATCTTCGGCTGGCGATTGGCGAGGTAGGCGGCGAAGACCAGGACCATGACGATCTTGGCCAGCTCGCTGAATTGGAACTGAAAGCCGGCAACGACGACCCAGCGTGCCGCCGTGCCCGCTTCGCCGGTCGCCCTCCCGATGCGGAGAGTAAGGATGAGGAGGCCGATGTTGATGAAGTACAACGGCCAGACGATCGAGCGGAGCCACCTGTAGTCGAAGACGGTGGTCAGGCCGAGAACCACAGCCGCGACAACCGACCACATGATCGTTCGGACGAAGGGCAGGTCGAGCGTGAGTGGCGCGTGACTCGGTCCGACGCTGTTGCTGTACGCCATCGCCAGACCGAATAGCGTCAGCAAGATGGCGTACGTGGTCAACTGGAGGTCGTAGTTGCGCCAGGCCAGCCAGCCGGCCTTGGGCGCCCAGCCTCGAAGCCTGAGAGTCTCGGCGCGCAGAAAGCTCATCGCTCAGTCGCCCGTCAGTCCCTGTTCGGGCTTCCGTAGAAGTTCGTCGTCTTGGAAACCCAGGACTGGATGTAGCCCGGCGTGCGGGAGTCGAACGCCTGGGATTCGCGCTTGATCAGGTTGTAGTGGAGCATCAGATAGTTCTTGACGACCTCGGTGGCCACGTTGCCCCAGGTGTCGCCGCCGTAGATGAAGGCCAGCACCGCAAGCTGCGAGTCCGGCTTGGTGAAGTCGCCGTTGTACGGATCGGCCGGCACGTAGCCCACGAACCACTCGTGGTACGGGAGGCGGTTGTACTTGTCGGGTACCCCGAACTCGGCGGTGCCGGTCTTGCCGGCGAAGTCGATGCCTTCCAGATGCGCCGCTCCCGCGGTCCCGCCCGGTCCCAGCGCCTCGGCCATGGCGTCGGTGATGGTCTCCCAGTTCTCCGGCGTGATGGGGATTACGCGGTCGCCGCTGCCGGGATAGGTGGCTTGGATCGCCAACACCATCTCCGGCGGCAGCTCGTCGGGGAAGACCACGTGCGGCCGCTTCAGCACTCCGCCCGAGGCGATGCCGCCCAGCGCACGCGCCAATTGCAACGGCGTCACCTGGATGGCGCCCTGCCCGATGCCGACGGAAATGGTCTCCCCGGCGTACCACTTATCGTGCTGCGTCTTCAGCTTCCATGCGGTCGAAGGCATGGTGCCCGTGGCCTCGTCGGGAAGGTCAACGCCGGTCTTCTGCCCGAGGCCCACCTCGGTCGCGTACCTCGCAATCGTGTCGATGCCCAGCTTGTTTGCCAGCGTGTAGTAGAACGTGTCGCACGACCACGGAATCGCATGGTCGATGTCCACCATCCCGTGGCGCTGGTCGCACGCGAAGAAATGTCCGTAAAATGTGCCGCCGCCGTTGCACATCACACGCATCGATTGCGCGACGCCCTCTTCCAGCCCGGCCAGCGACATGATGATCTTGAAGGTCGAGCCCGGCGCAAGCTGCGCCTGGATGGTCTTGTTCATCATNNGTGCCGGTCTTGCCGGCGACCTTGATCGGCAGGTCGACGAGGTTGTACGTGTGACGGCTCGTAACCACCGCCCGGGTGGCCAGACGCATGTCTTCGAGGACCTGGGGCGAGATGGGGGTTCCATCCGCGGCGTGCAGGTGATTCTCCACCACGGGCTGGATGTTGGTAACGGTACCCGTGGCCCCGTCGGTGATGGACTTGACCACCTGAGGCTGGTACACCGTGCCGCCGTTGGCTAGAGCGCAGTAGGCGTTGAGCAGCTGAAGCGGCGTGGTCGCGTCGTAGCCCTGCCCGATGCCCGCCTGCATGAGCTCGCCCTCGAACATCGGCTCGCCCTTGTTCTTCAGCTTCCATTCGTTGGTCGGGACGATGCCGGTGGCCGTCTCCGGCAGGTCGATTCCGGTCGCCTTGCCGAACCCGTACTGGTCCGCCCAGTACGTCAGCTTGTCGAGGCCCACAAGCTCCGCCAGCTGATAGAAGAAGGTGTCGCTCGAGTAGGCAACCCCCTCGGAGATGTTCAGCGGGCCCCACCCGTGCTTGTCCCATTCCCAGTACTTGTACTCACCGAACTGAATGTAGGGCTGCGACAGAAGGGTGGTCGCGGTGTTGATCGACGGCAGCATGGCGGCGGCTGGGTCGGAGTTGGTGCATGGGATGCCCGACGTTGACGAAGAGAGGAGTGTGCATGCGTTCGCCGGCGGCCCGGCGACCAGCCCGGCCGTGCCTGTGACGAGCTTGAACGTCGACCCGGGCGCGTACTGGCCCCCGATTGCCTTGTTCAGGAGAGGCTGGTCCGGGTTCGATAGCAGCGCCTGGAAGTCGGTCTCGCCGATTCCGTCGGCAAAGAGCTGGTCGTTGTAGCTGGGCAAGCTGACCATCGCCAGGATCTTTCCGTTCTGCGGGTTCTCGACGATGATCACGCCCTTCGTGACCTTGGCATTGGCCAGGCCGGTGGCAAGGGCCGTATACGCATATGTCTGCTCTTTAGTGTCGATGTTCAGCGTCAGCGAGTCCCCTGGGATCGCTTCCTGGCCGGTCGTGACGAGTCCCGGAATGGGCTTGCCTGCATCGTCGAGCGCAACGGTCTCTGAGCCGTAAGTACCGCGGAGGGCGGGCTCGTAGTAATTCTCGAGGCCTGCCTGGCCGACCACGTCCTGAGCCGAGTAGCCGTCGGCCTTCAATTGCGCATATTGCGCCGCCGTGATCTGACCCTCGTATCCGATGAGTTCGGCGAAGAGGTCCTTGGTCAAGTACTGGCGCTTCGACGTGACCACGACCTTGACGCCTGGCAGGAGGTCGGCGTTCTCCTGGAGGAAGCGGGCTACCTGGTCGGATACGCCGTCGGCGATCGTGATCGGTTCGTACAAGGATCCGGTTGTGCTGTCGATCTGAGTCTCAATGTAGATGGGGTCCATGTTCAGAACCGACCCCAACCGCGTCGCGACAGTCAGCTCCTGATCGAGAGGGAGGTCGCTTGGAGTGACCGTGACGGAGTAGTCAACGACGTTCTTGACCAGAGGCGCTCCGGCGGCATCGAAGATCAGGCCGCGAGTTGACGGGATGGACTCTTTGGCAGTGGCCTGGGTGGTGGTGCTGCCCTGGTCGGTCCCCTGCCCCTGGATGACCTGCAGGTAGAACATCCGTGAGGTGAGTGTCGTGACCCCGATGGCGACTGCCAGGGCGAATGCTCCGAACCGGTAGACGTTCTTCAGCTCGACGCGATGGTTGTCTGCTGTCGCAGTCATTGCGTCACCTCCACCAGAGCACCCGTTCCCGCTGCTCTGCCCGCCTCTTGATCCCGATAACGAGCGGAGCCACTACCGCCGCGACGATCGCATTCGCAAACGCCGCCGCGACGAAATCGGTCAGACGCAGGGGCGGAGCCGGCGGCTTGAGCAAACCGGTCGTCACGTCTGAGATCATCAGGATGATGGGCGCCACAACCAGCACCGCGACTACGCATCCGAGATAGCGAGAACGCGACAGCAGCGGCGCAGCGAGTGCGGCGAGTGCCACGGCGATCAGCAGTTCGAAGACACTTGACCCGAGCGGGCGAGTCGCGAACAGGTCGAGACACAGCCCACCGACGAAGGCCCAGGCCATTCCGTCTTCGAACCCGTAGACCAGCGTCACGATGACGGCCAGGACGAGAGATATCTGAAGCTGAGCGTCGGCGATCTGGTACCGCGACGCGATCGTTGATTCCAAGAGCGCCGCGATGCCGGCGCCGACCGCAGCGAATGCGGGACCCATTGCGGCCAGCCCTCAATAGCGGGGTTGGAGTGGCACTCCGGTACGGGAGTGCAACCGACTAGCGGCATCGACTCGGGGAGTATAGGACCGAGCGCAACTCCGGGACAACGCGAGGGGCGCCGGGCCGGGCTGGGGGTCTGAGCGGACGGCTGCGCCTCCGTGGGGACAGAGCGAGGCTCGATGTCGAGGTAGGACACAGCGTCGGCCGAGGGCTCGGAACCGCTGAGATCAGGCCCTGGCACCGACCGTTCAGCCCTCGCTGCCGGTGCTCCCGAACGCGCAGCGAGAGGCTGGCGTGGCGGCGAAGGTCCCCTTCGCACGGGACCCTGCCACACAGGCAGAGGGACCGACCTCGATGAGGTCGCCTGGCGTCTTCTTGTCAATTCCGACTCCTGTACACATCTGGGAAAGCGACCAGTGAACGGTGCCTACTCGCACCACGGTCAGGCCTCCACCTCATCTGCGAAGCCCAATGTCGAGGTCGTTTCAGCTGGTAGGCGTTTGGATGTGGCGCCCATTCCTCCGACCTGAGCCGAACTCGCCACCCGCGTTGCACGTGAAACACCGGCACAGAGGGGCTCCAGGGCCGTCCAGGAGGTGACGAAGTTTCCGGCTGGGCTCCAGGCCGCGAGCAGTCCATCTACCGATGGTGCCCGTGACATCTGAAGACCGGGCGAGTTCTTGGGCGAGCCGCATCGGCGGCACGAAGTTCTTCCTGCGATTCGGCGTGCCAACCGTCTAGCCAGAACATCGCCTGGTGCCAGCCGGCATACATAGGAGGGCGGAACCGGGGCGAGAACCTTAGGAACATCGCTTCGGGCACGATCTAGGCGAGCGGATTCGGCTGCGGTAATGCGCAGCTAAGCCCCCGCCAAGCGATCTCCGATACGGTCTGCAGGACCGAGCCGGGATCCATCCTCCCTGTCAGACAGGTTCTCACGGTTCTCTCAAAGGAGCCCGGAGGCCCGGAAAACGGCCCAAAATGCTAGAATCTGAACGTGCCGACGACCGAAATGGGGACCTGAGTGGGTCAGATCATCGCCTGCGCCAACCAGAAGGGTGGCGTCGGCAAGACCACGACCGTAGTCAACCTGTCCACGTATCTGGCCCTGGCCGGCGACGCAGTTCTCGTCATCGACCTCGATCCGCAGGGCAACACCACCAGCGGCTTCGGCCTTGAGCGTGGCGAGGTACAGCACTCCGTCTATGAAGCGATCATCGAAGATGCGGACGTCTCCGATCTGATCGTGGCGACCAATGTCCCAGGCCTCTCCATCGTTCCCTCGTCGATCTCGCTGGCTGGGGCTGAGGTCGAACTGGCACCGCTGCCGCAGCGCGAACGCCGATTGGCCAGAATCCTCACAAACCTGGTAGCCGAGTACGACTACATCCTGCTGGATTGCCCGCCGTCGCTCGGCCTTCTCACCGTGAATGCGCTGACGGCGGCGGACGCGGTGGTGATCCCCATCCAATGCGAGTACTACGCGCTGGAAGGCCTGTCTCAACTCATTGCCACTATCAACCTCGTGCGCAACCACCTCAATCCGGACCTTGCGATCAAGGGCGTGGTCCTGACCATGTACGATCCACGGACGAATCTTTCGGCCGAGGTTGATGCGGAGGTCCGTAAGCATCTCGGTCCGGCCGTGTTCGAAACTGTGATCCCACGGAGCGTTCGCCTGTCCGAGGCGCCCAGCTACGGCCTCCCGATCGCCCTGTACCGACCCGATTCGAAGGGCGCGGAGGCCTACGCAGCGCTGGCGGCCGAACTTCGCGAGCGCGACGGCAGGCGGACGCCAGTCGCGCGCGATGCAGTCGACGAATCGGTGTCGCCGGCGGAGACCAGCCCGGAATCGCCTGCGGGGGTTCGCGTTGAAGCCACCTAATCTTGAGCGCCACGCCGGACTTGGACGAGGACTCGGCGCTCTGATACCTCAAGCCAGCCCTGCTGGAGGGGCTACCGTCGAGATTCCCATCTCTCGTATCCGTGGCAACCCGTACCAGCCCCGTCAGAAGGTTGAGCAGCGATCTCTTGAATCCCTTGCGGGCAGCATCGCCCTCCACGGCGTGCTTCAGCCAGTGCTCGTCACCGAGGTCCTTGACGGCTATCAGTTGGTGGCGGGCGAGCGCCGTGTCCGCGCCGCCCAGATGGCGGGCCTCGACCACGTCCCGGCAATCGTTCGCCAGATGGCTCAGCGGGACCAGCTTGCGGTTGCGATCGTTGAGAACGTCCAGCGCGCGGACCTCAACGCTATGGAAGAGGCCCATGCATATCGGCAGCTCGCCGACGAGTTCGGCCTGACGCAGGACGAGATCGCCACCCGCGTCGGCCGGGCCCGATCCACTGTGGCCAACACTCTAAGGCTGCTCGACCTCGAGCCGTCCGTTCAGCAGGCCCTTGCTGCGGGCAACATAACGGAAGGCCACGCCCGAGCTCTGGGGGGAGTGCCGGCAGCGGGGCAGCAGACGCTGGTCCAGGCCGTGATGGCCGGCGGACTGTCGGTTCGCCAGACGGAGCAGCTGGTCCGCAGATTACGAGACCGTCCCGCGGTCGCAACGAGGACGGCCGTCGACTCCGACGGAGAGGTAGAGCGCCTCGAAGGTGACCTGCGTCAGGCGCTCGGCACGAAGGTCCTCCTCGCGCGGTCGAGGAAGGGCGGACGCATCGTCATCGAGTACTACGGCGATGAGGAGTTCTCTCGCCTCTTCGAACTCCTGACCGGAGGAATCTCTTGACCCAGAACCTCCCGCGCGCGACCTCTGGAGCTGCCAACGGCTCGATGACCGGCACGGCTCAGACGGCCGCGGCTCGCCGTTCTCGCAAACCGGCCTCGAGCGACTACAACGCCGAGAGCATNNAACTCGATCGACGAAGCCATGGCCGGCCACGCCACCAACGTGGAGGTGCGGGTTCTCGAGGATGGCTCCCTCCGCGTGACGGACGACGGTCGCGGTGTCCCGGTCGGTCGTCACCCCAGCGGAAAGGACGCCCTCGAGATCGTCCACACCGTCCTCCACGCCGGCTCCAAGTTCGGTGGCGGCGGGTACAAGGTCTCGGGGGGCCTCCACGGCGTGGGCGTCAGCGTCGTAAATGCCCTGTCGGAGTGGCTGCGCGTCGAGACGGCCAGAGACGGCTACGTATGGGCCCAGGAGTACTCCCGGGGCGTGCCCACGATGCCGGTTCGCAAGGTCGGCCCTCAGGGCGACCGAAAGGGCACCACAACCTTCTTCAAGGCCGATCCCCAGGTCTTCGAGACCGTCGAGTTCTCGTTCGATACCATCGCCCAGCGCCTGCGCGAGTCGGCCTATCTGAACAAGGGACTCTGGATCCGACTGCTGGACGATCGCGCCGACCGTGAACGGTCGTTCTATTTCGAAGGCGGGCTCGTGTCCTTCGTCCGGCATCTAAACAAGAACAAGGAGACCCTCAACGACCGGCCGATCTACGTGGAGCGGCGCGAGAACTCCACCTCGATCGAAGTCGCACTCCAGTACAACGACTCTTACGCGGAGAACGTCTTCAGCTTCGCCAACAACATCAACACCGTGGACGGCGGCGGTCATCTGACCGGCTTCCGCGCCGCCCTGACGCGCTCTCTGAACGATTACGCCCGACGCGCAGGAATCCTCAAGGACGCCGACGCCAACCTCTCGGGCGACGACGTCCGAGAGGGTCTGACCGCGGTCGTGAGCGTCAAGCTGGTCGAGCCGCAGTTCGAGGGCCAGACGAAAGCCAGGCTCGGCAACGCCGAGATAAAGGGCCAGGTCGAGACGGCCGTGGCGGAGGGGATCGGTCAGTACTTCGACGAGAACCCGGCCGACGGCCGGCGCGTCATCGAGAAGTCCCTCACCGCTGCCCGGGCCCGGGAGGCAGCCCGCAAGGCCCGCGATCTGGTCATCCGCAAGGGTGCCCTGGAAGGCATGTCGCTGCCGGGCAAGCTGGCCGACTGCCAGGAGCGGGACCCCGCCAGGAGCGAGTTGTACCTCGTCGAGGGCGACTCGGCCGGTGGCTCGGCCAAGCAGGGCCGCGATCGCCGCTTCCAGGCGATCCTGCCGCTCCGCGGCAAGCTGCTCAACGTCGAGAAAGCCCGGCTGGACAAGATCGTTTCCAGCGAGAACATCCGACCGCTGGTGATCGCCCTGGGGGCGGGGATTGGCGACTCGCTTGACCTGGCCAAGCTGCGCTACCACCGCATCATCATCANNGTCGACGGGGCCCACATCCGAACCCTGCTCCTCACGTTCTTCTTCCGACACATGCCGCAGGTGATCGAGAACGGCTACCTCTTCATTGCCCAGCCGCCGCTCTTCCGGGTCAGCACCGGCAAGGTGACCCATTACGCCGGGTCGGAGGCGGAGCGCGACGCGATCGTCAAGAAGCTGGCCGTCAA
>PMNU01000087.1 GCA_003165675.1 Chloroflexota bacterium | reverse complement strand
AGGCCGAACCAGATGCGGTCCATGGCCGTGGCGGCGGCCAGCCTTTCGAGCACGATCGGCGCCGCTTCCTCCACGGTCCGGGTCTCGGCCAGCGCCCGACTGATGCCGAAAAGTGCCTGGGCCTCACGCGCCCGCTCGGCCACCTGCTCAGCATGCCCCGCCTGGACCGCCACGAGCCGGCCAATGGCCAGGGCCACGGCCAGGAGGAGCAGTAGATTGAGCCACTCCTCGGGGCTATTGACGGTAAAGGCGTACAGCGGCTGCACGAAAAGGAAGTCGTAGGCGAGGAACGCCGCCACGGACGTGGCCACGGCCGGGACGGTGCCCCAGCGCATGCCAACCGCGACGACCGCCAGAAGGTAGACGGGAGCGGCATGGGTGACGCCCAGTCGGGCCAGAAGGTCGATCGCCACGGACGCGGCGGCGAGGGCGCCCACGATCGCCGCCGCCATGGGCGTCGCGCGTGCCACCCTGGGCAACCGACTGCCCATTCGCGTCATTGTCATCGACTGGATCGTAGTCCCGTCGGGAAGCCGTGCAACCACTTCGGACCTGCCCTGTTGAGCGGTTGTTGAGCGCGAGCCGGCAGCGCACCCGGCGTTCCTTCGTGGTCCTCCGAATACGGTAGGGAGGTGACATTCGCCGACAGCGTGCTGCATCTGGTTCGTGCTGGCGCCCGGATCGACCCTTGGGGCGGTCTCGGGGCCGCCGGCCTGGCGGAGTCTCAGCCCTCCGTCGCTCCGGACCTGCTTCCGGGCGAGTTGGCCCGCCTGGACGCCTCCTCTGCTCCGTCGCAGTCATCCGAGGAAGCGGGCAACCTGGAGATCGAGTTGGCAGCCGGCGCTGCGCAGACTCTTCAGGAGTACGAGCCCGGATTGGCCGACCTCGAGGCGGCCGTTGGTCTCGTATCCGCCGGTCTGGCGACTCGGGTGATCCTGTCCGGGTTCCAGTCCTGGCCGGGTCTGCTGTGGCGGGCCTACCAGCTGGCCGACACCACGGGCGTGCTGATTCTGCCCACCGTGGTCCGTCCCGGCGGTAAGGTGGACATAGTCGTCACGAGGGACACCGCCGCCAATGGCTGAACAACGGCCCCTGCAGGGCCGGAAACTCGGCGATCGCCGCGTAGTCGTCGATCGGCCGCACGCTCGCTACTTTCGCTACCTGGGCCCCGGCGTGCTCGAGGCGAAGCTCGAGGCGCAGGCTCCGCGCACTCCGTACCAGCGCCGAATGGCCAGCGTCCGTGGCATCCTCTTCGGTCGCCCGCTGTCGTCCGCGGCGGACCTGACCGAGCGGCTGCCGAAGTGGAAGGCACTGCCGGTCTTCTCGTCCGACGTGATGTCCTCGGTCGCCTATGCGACCGGTGCCATGATGCTCATCCTGGCGGGTGCGGGAACGGACACGTTCAAGTACGTCCTTGGGCTTTCAGTCGTTGTCGTTGCCCTGTTGGTGATCGTGACCTTCAGCTACCGCCAGACGATCCGGGCTTATCCAAACGGCGGCGGCAGCTACATCGTGGCCCACGCCAACCTCGGCGTGCTGGCCGGTCTCACCGCCGCCGGATCGCTGCTGACGGACTACGTCCTGACCGTGGCTGTGAGCGTTTCGTCGGGCGTCCAGGCCCTCTATTCCGCCTTCCCGTGGATCCAGCAACAGGGGCTGGCCGTTCCTCTCATCGCCCTTTCGATCTTGCTGGTGATGATTGTCAACCTGCGCGGGTTGCGTGAGAGCGGCACGCTCTTCGCCAGCCCCACGTACATCTTCATCGGCTCGATGCTGCTGCTAATCGGGGTCGGCGTCCTCAGGTCGCTGACCGGCAACCTGCCCCAGGCGAGCGAAGTGCAGCCGCTCAGCGGTGTCGCCACCGAGAACATGGGCATCTTCCTGTTGTGCAAGGCGTTCGCCAACGGCTGTTCGGCCATGACCGGCACCGAGGCCGTGGCCAACGGCGTCCCCGCCTTCAAGCCCGTCGAATGGAAGAACGCCCAGCAAACGATGATCATCATGGCGACGCTGCTGGGGATCATGTTCATGGGTACTAGCTACCTGGCCATCCAGGTTGGTGCTCACCCGGCCGGGTTCCAGGGGGGCGGCGAGAGCGTGCTTTCGCAGGTCGGCCGGACGGTCTTTGGGCCCGGGCTGATGTACTACGTGCTGCAGTTCTCGACGATGGGCATCCTGATCCTGGCGGCCAACACGAGCTTCGCCGACTTCCCGCGCCTCTCCTCGATCCTCGCCCGCGACGGCTTCTTTCCCCGCCAGTTCGCCCTGCGAGGGGAGCGACTCGCGTTCAACTCCGGGATCGTTGCGCTGGCTTTGATCTCGATCGGACTGGTCGTCGCCTTCGGGGGTTCGACCGACCGGCTTATCGGCCTCTACGCGATCGGCGTGTTCACTTCGTTCACGCTCTCGCAGTCGGGCATGGTCAGACACTGGTTCGTCGAGCGGGGATCGGGCTGGCGCCGCAGCGCCTTCATCAATGGGGTCGGCGCCGTCGTGACTGGCGTGGTGGTCGTCGTCATCGCCATCTCGAAGTTCGATCAGGGCGTTTGGATGATCATCATCGTCGTCCCGATCCTCATCGCAATGATGTTGTTCATCAAGCACGAATACGACCTGGAGGGAATCGGCCTCGACGTCCAGCCGGACGTCGTCTTCGGGCCGCCCCACCGCCGCCAGAGAGTGGTCGTCGTGGCCCAGACCATGAGCCGCGCCGTCGTCCAGGCGGTGAAGGTGGGCGAGACGATGGGCGAGGAGGTCCAGCTGGTCCACGTGACCCTGGATCCGGGTGAGGGCGAGCGGTTCCGCGAACGCGTCGAGCGGCAGCTGCCGGGGGTGCGGGTGGTGCTCGTGGAATCGCCCTATCGCGCGCTCGTTCGGCCGTTCGTGCGCTACCTCGAGGTCTCGCAGGCCGAGGACCCGGACCGGATCACCGTCGTGCTGCTGCCCGAACATCTCCCGCGTCACTGGTGGGACCGCATCCTTTACAACCAGAACGTCCACCGCATCCGGGCCGCCCTGGTCGGTCGCAAGGACTTCGTCGTCCTCGATACTCCATATCGGCGAGGGATGTAGCCGCGGCCGGCCCGATCGCCCCGTAGCCCCACCCGACCGTAGCCCCGCCCGCACCCGCGCCGCCTCGCGCTCCGCAGGCGACCCTCTTCACGCCTCCACCGACACACCCGGCCTGGAGACCTCGATCGCTCCGTTGAACGTGGCGCCGGCTCGTTCGATCGCCTCCTCTTCGCCGAGTCCCAGGCCCAGGTGAGTCAGCACCAGCCGCGTTACGCCGGCGTGGGTGGCGACGAGGCCGGCATCCTCGGGTGAGAGGTGCACGGACGGAATCTCGATCTCGGTGGCGAAGCACTCCGCCACGAGGACCCGAGCGCCCTTGGCTAGCGTCACCAGGTTTTCGCAAGGGCCGCTGTCGCCCGTATACGCCAGCCGCCGGTCGCCGAACCGGGCCGTCAGGCCGAACGCTGGAACCTCGTGCTCGACCGTTCGGGCCTGGATGCGCAGGTCGCCGATCTCGGCGATCCCGCGGTCCTTGAGCTCGACAACCTGGAAGTATTCGCCCATGTGGTGGTTGACGGAGCTCCTGACGAAGTCCTCGACGCGGGATGCCCAGCCGACCGGCCCAAGCACCGGAATCTTGCGCATGCGTTTCTCGGAAAACGCAAAGGCGTAGTAGAGAAGCGGCATGTCGGCGAAGTGGTCGGCGTGGAGGTGGCTGATCCAGACGGCGTGCAGGTCCTCCAGCCGGATGTATCGCTGCAGCGATCCCAGCACTCCACCGCCGATGTCCACCAGCACATTTGCCCCGCCTGCCTGAAGCAGGAATCCAGAGCACGGCTCATCGGCCTTGGGATACGGCGCATTGCCCAAGGTCGTCCACCTGATCGGACCTTCCGGCTTCCCCCGTCTAAGCACGCTGCCCTCCCGTGAATGTCGACACCCGGAAAGTTAGCAGCGACTCGCGAAAGGTGTGAATCGAGTTTGCAGGATCACGGCAGAAGCCGGCGCAGGATCGGCCAACGCGGACGCAGAACCGCCGCAAGATGCCGTCGTTCTGTTGCACCATGCGGGCTCGTTCGTTCGGATGACGCGAAGCTGTTCGTCGGTCGTTAGACTATTCGGCTGTGAGCGAAGTATCTGCCAGCCAACTCGAGATAGAGGCTGCCATCCAGGCACTCAGCGGCCTTTGGTATCACCAGGGCCCGGAGGTTCCCGAATGGGTAGCTCAGGAGCTGACCTTTGGCCAGATGCGCCTGCTCTACCTCCTGAGCAAGCACGGCCCGGCGCCTATGAGCCGGGTGGCGGAGTGGCTCGGCGTCGGGCTGCCTGCGGCCAGCGGGACCGTAGATCGGGTTGAGCGCCACGGGCTCGTGGCACGCGAGCATCGCCTCGACGACCGCCGCGTCGTGGAGTGCCAGCTGACCGACGCGGGCCGCCGCCTTATCGACGAGATCGCCGGCATGCGTCTCGACATGATGCGCCAGTTTCTCGCCGTCCTGAACGAGGACGAACTGGCCGAAATGGCCCGTGTGATCACTCTCGCCCTGGAACGGATGAAAGCGAGGACGGCGTGAACGCCTCGCCCGCGACCCGAGTCGTAACGAGCGAGGAGGGCACTCATCTCGCCTAGATTCCGGCCAGTGCGGGGCTCGTGCCGTGCCGCCTTCAACTCGCCATTTCGGCCGCCGGCAATTCGCCGGCATCCGCCAACCGACGATCGACATTTCTGCCACAGCGCCAGGGAGCCAAGGAGCTAACGCGTGATCCGACTGACACAGCTTGCCGTCAGCAAGCGCAGCGTGACTGTTCTCATTACGTTGGCCATGCTGCTGGGAGGCGTCTTCGCCTGGGCCTCGCTCAAGCAGGAGCTGCTGCCGAACATCGCGTTCCCGTACGTCGTGGTCATTACGCCGGTTCCCGGCGCCAGCGCTCAGGACGTCGCGGTCGCGGTGACCGAACCGGTCGAGCGCTCCATCGGCAGCCTGCCGGCGTTGCAGCACATCGACTCGAGCTCGGTGAACAGCCTCTCCATCGTTGTGGCCTCGTTCGACTACGGGACAGACGTCAAAGGGACCACGGCGACGATCGATGCGAACGTCAAGGCCCTTGGTCTGACCGCCGCGTCCACGGTGGAGTCGTTCGACATCAACGCCCTGCCGCCGCTCACGGTGGCGATACAGGCGACCGGCAGCACGACCACGGCCCAACTGGACGCCCTGGCGGGGTCCACGATCGTGCCGGCGCTCGAGAGCGTCGATGGGGTCAGCACGGTCGACTTGAGCGGCGCAAGCCAGGAGCGGCTGATGGTCGAGCTCGACCCCGCCAAGCTGGCCGCGAACAACATCTCGATCAGCCAGATCTCGGGCGTCCTCGCCGCCAACAACCTTGTCCTGCCGGCCGGGTCTCTCCCGACCACCGCGGCGGGCGGGTCGACGATCAACATCCCGGTATCGGCCCAGCATCAGCTCGTGCTCACCAGCGCGAACGATCTCCTCGCTCTCACCGTGGGAGTCAAGACACCGACGGCGGGCTCCGGTACGACGGCGCCGACGCCGATCACCCTGGGCGACCTGGGTACCGTCAAGATGGCTCCGATCTATGCCAGCGGCTACGCTGAACTGAACAGCGACCCCAGTAAGCAGGATGCCGGGTCGTCTCTGGTCCTTTCGGTCTCCAAGACCTCGGACGCCAACACTGTCGATGTTGTCCAGGCCGTTCAGGCCAAGCTCGCCCAGCTGCAGTCGCAAAGCGGCGCCTTCCAGGTGGTCACCGTCGACGACCTGTCGAGCTTCATCATCGAATCTCGCGACAGCCTGGTCCGTGAGGGCATCCTTGGCGCGCTGTTCGCGATCATCACGATCTTCATTTTCTTGATGAGCCTGCGCTCGACCCTCGTCGCCGCGGTCAGCATCCCGGTCTCGATCATGACCGCGCTGGTGCTCATGCTCGTGGCGGGAGTCACGATCAACATAATGACCCTGGGAGGATTGGCGGTCGCCGTCGGCCGGGTCGTGGACGACGCCATCGTCGTCCTGGAGAACATCTACCGGCACCGCGGCCGGGGCGATCCAATGCGCGATTCGGTCATCTCCGGCACACGCGAGGTGGCCAGCGCGATCACCAGCTCCACGCTGACGACGGTGGCGGTGTTCCTGCCGATCGGCTTCGTCGGCGGCATCGTGAGCCAGTTCTTCCTGCCGTTCGCCCTGACGGTGACCTTCGCCCTGCTGGCCTCGCTGGTCTGCGCCCTGACTGTCGTGCCCGTCATGGCGACGCTGTTCATCGACCGCATCAAGCTGAACCCCGACGAGGGCGTGGAGCATCACGACACCATCGTCCAGCGCATCTACACGCCGCTCCTTCGCGCCGCGCTTCACAACAGGCGCAGCCGGTGGAGCGTGATTGGGATCTCCGCGCTGCTGGTCGTGTTCGCCGGGCTGCTGGTTCCCCACATCCCGACGCAGTTCCTCGATACCGGCTCGCAGAAGTACCTCCAGATCTCTGTCGCGCCGCCGTCCGGCACGCCCTCGGCCTCCGTCCTTACAGAGGCGAAGGCGGTCGAGGCCAAGCTTCGGACCTATTCGGAAATCAACCTCATCGAGACGACCGTGCCCGGCGACTCGGACACCGGTTTCTCGGCACTCGAGGCCGCCTTTACCGGCGGCGCATCCAACAGCGCCACGATCGTCGTCCGCCTCGACAACAGCGTCGATCTGAACGCTGAGCAGAAGAAGCTCGCTGGCGACCTGGCCAGTCTCCAGGTTGACTCATGGCAGATCCAGGTTGCCCAGCAGAGCATGACCGGTAGCGGCGCCATCAGCGTTGTGGTCAGCGGGACGAACCCCGCGGACGTCACCTCGGCTACCGCTGCCGTCGTGGCCGACCTCAAGACTCTGCCCGACCTCATCAACGTCAAGAGCGATCTGGCCACGACCGCGTCCGAGTATCAGATCGACGTCGATCCGAACAAGGCGATCCTCGACGGGACATCCACGGCCGGGGTCCAGGCCGAGGTCTCGAATGCCCTGACCGGGACGAAGGCGGGAACGGTCAGCCTGGCCGGCGTGCCCGCCGACATTTACCTCCAGCTGGACTCCAAGCTCGACTCGCTGCAGGCGCTCCAACAGATGCCCGTCGGCGTCGGGAACATGCCGCTGGGCCAAATCGCCACGGTCTCCCAGCAGCAGACCCAGGCTCGAATCAGCCGCGTCGATCAATCACCGGCGTCCACCATCAGCGCCGACACGACCAGCCAGGACACCGGCGGCGTCTCGAGTGAGATCCAGAAGGAGATCAACAAGCTCCAGGCCGCCGGAAAGCTCTCCGGCGTGACGGTCACCCTGTCCGGCGTGACAGAGGAGATGAACAACGCCTTCGGCGGTCTGATCGTCTCGATGGCGATCGCGATCCTGCTGGTGTACCTGGTGATGGTCCTGGTCTTCAACTCGCTGATCGACCCGCTTGTGATCATGTTCAGCCTGCCGCTGGCCACGATCGGTGCCTTTCCGGCACTCTTCATCACCCAGCGGGCCATCGGCATCAGCGCCATGATCGGCTTCCTGATGCTGATCGGCATCGTCGTCACCAACGCCATCGTTCTGCTGGATCTGGTCGAACAGCACAGGCGTCGCGGCTTGCCGATGTACGAGGCTCTGATGCAGGGCGGCCGTACGAGAGTCAGGCCCATCCTGATGACGGCCATCGCCACGATCCTGGCCCTGATTCCGCTCGGCCTGGGTCTCTCCCAGGGCGAGATCATCGCTTCGGAGCTGGCCACAGTCGTGATCGGCGGCCTCTTCACCTCGACCTTCCTCACCCTTATCGTGGTTCCCGTCGTCTACTCGCTCGTCGATGACGCGAAGGTGATCACCCGCCGCAAGCTCGGTTTCGAGGCGGAGCAAGTGGAGGAGCAGCCCGCGTCGTAGCGGCCGGGCCCGTGACCCCCAACTGGGAATTCGGAGGCCGGGCGTAACCGCCCGGCCTCTTGCTATCGCGGGAGACCGGCCCAAGCTCGCCGCCGGCGCCAGGGTCGGCGACGCCTGCATCGACGCTGCCCCGGGGAATCAGCACGTAGCCGAGAAGGGCGCCGAGTGCGTTCGCGGCAACGCCGAACGCGATCGCGACCTCAACCGGCCATACCGAAACCATGATTCCCGCGAGCGCCGCCCCGATCGGGAACCCTGAGAAGTTCAGGTTCATCGAGACGGTGAAGGCCCGACCCATCCAGGCGGGGTCCGTGCATCGCTGGCGCATGGTGAACATGGCAATGTCCATGGGGCCGTTCAGCAGCCCGCCCACCGCCATGGACAGGGCAATTGGCATGAGGCTGCCAGGCCATAGCAGGATGGCTGTCGCCACGGTGAAACCGGCGGCCGGGATCAGGATCATGCGTCGCTCCTGCCCTTCGGTCCGGATCCGGCCCGAGACGAAAGCAGAGACGACGCCGAAGGCGCCCATCAGCCCGAACATGAAACCCACCACGTCCTGGCCCATGCCCAGATGCTTGAGAATCAGCACCGGGACGACGATCTCGACCACGCCGCCCGAAAGGTTCATCGTCGACAGCGAGATGGCCAGCGCTCGCAAGGTTCGGTTGTTCCATGTGTAGACGAGCCCGAGCCACGCGTCGCGGAGCAGATTTCCGGTTGACGCCACGTCCGTGCGCGGGTCCGGCGCGCCGAACATGACCAGCGCGGCCGAGGCGTAAGCCACCGCGATACCGATCATGGCGACCTCGAAGCCGACGAACTGAGCCACGACAGCACCGAGCGGAGCGCCCACGACGGTGGCGAGAACCCAGCCGTTGGAGTCGACGGCGTTGACCCTCTCCCAGAGCGGCTCAGGCACGAGGAGCGGGAAGAGGCTGCGCAGGCCGCTGCTGCTCAGCGGACCCGTCAATCCGGCCAGCGCCACGATCGCGACGAGCAGCCCGGCCGTGAGATGGCCGCTCATCGACAGAATGGCTACCAGGACCAGAGAAGTTGCGGCGACCAGGTAGTCGAGGATGATCAGCCGAACTCGACCGTGGCGATCGAGGAGTGCGCCGGCGATCGGGCTGATGATCAGCCCCGGGAAGATGCTGGCGAAGGCCACCAGGCCGGCCAGCGACGTGTCGTTGTAGCGCTGCAGGGCGAACAGGATCATCACGATCCCGATCATCGACTGCGAGATGCGGGCGATCTGCATGGCGAGTAGAACGCGCCCAAGGGAGGGCACGCCAAGGAGCGCGCGATATGAGGGTTGGGCGGTGACGGGCTCGGCCACGGGTTGAGACCTGGGTCGCGGATAAGGCGGTGAGAGTGCCACAGATTGGCAAGGCCCGCCAGGTGGGCGGGTGCTGGCGACCGCGCTCACCTCAGGAGCGCCTTGGGCTCAAGCCGAGCGTCCCAACAACGGATCGACGACCGTCGGCGCGCTCGAAGCGGCGGCGGTCTGGCGGTCGCGGTCGCGCTTGTCGCCATGGGTGGTCTGGCCCTCGACTCGGGCGCCACGATGGGGCCCTGCGTTGCTAACTCTTGGGCTTGGCGTTGCAATGGGCTGGGGCGTCACCTGGGCGGTGCGTGCCGACCGACACGGCCGCACTGCACGCCGCGGATGCGGGCCCGACTCGCCCGCGGACAAGGGCCGCCTGACGAGTCGGCGTATCTGCTGGCGCGTCTCCTCGTTCGGGCGCCCCTTCGCGGTTCCCTGCCGCGGGCTACTCTTTCGGCAGAACCGGCCTGTTTGGTCTCGGCCGGCTGGCGCAGAGGAGACGGGACGGTGCAGTACCGCAGGCTCGGCAAGACCGGCCGTAACGTGAGTGCGATCGGCTTCGGCGCGTGGGCGATCGGCGCCGACTGGGGGAATGTCGACGACGCCGAGAGCCTCCGCGCTCTCCATACCGCCGCCGACTCCGGCGTGACGCTAATCGATACGGCCGACGTCTATGGCGACGGTCGCAGCGAGCGGGTGATCGCCCAATTCCTGCGCGAGCGGAGCGGCGAACGATTCTTCGTCGCGACCAAGATGGGCCGCCGCGCGCCTTTGGAGATGGCCCAGTACACACCGCAGGCCTTCCGAGGGTGGGTCGATCGCAGCCGCGACAACCTCCGCATGGATCGGCTGGACCTCGTCCAGCTCCACTGTCTGCCGACAGATATCTATTACCGCCCGGAGATCTTCGCCGCCCTCGACGACCTGGTTCTAGCCGGAGCGATCGCGAACTACGGTGTCAGCGTCGAGCGCGTCGAGGAGGGTCTGAAAGCGATCGAATACCCGGGCGTCGCGTCGGTCCAGATCATCTTCAACATGCTTCGGCAGCGGCCCGCCGACAACTTTCTGGCCGAGGCGAAGCGGCGCGACGTCGGCGTGCTCGCCCGAGTCCCGCTTGCGTCCGGTCTGCTGACCGGCAAGATGAGCAGGCAAACCTCATTCGAAGCGAACGACCACCGGTCCTATAACCGCCACGGCGAGGCCTTCGATGTCGGGGAGACCTTCGCCGGCGTGGATTACGACGCCGGTCTGGCCTTCGTCGAGGAGCTGCGCGATCTTGTGCCCGCCGGCGCCTCGATGACACAGATGGCCCTGCGCTGGATCCTCATGTTCGACGGCGTGACCGCGGCGATCCCCGGGGCAAAGACGGTGGATCAGGCCAGGTCGAATGCGGCGGCCGCGGATCTGGCGGCCCTCCCGCCCGCCACGATGGAGAAGATCAGCGCAATGTACGAGGAGCGCATCAGGCCGCTCGTCCACCAGCGTTGGTAGGCCGAACGGGCTCGATCTGCCCGTCCGGCGCCGCCGTCGAAGTTGCCGCCCGCAGATCCGGGGTTGCCCGGTTCAACCGTGCGGCAGCCGGCCGTACAGCTCGCGATAGGCGGCCGATTGCTCCGCGTAGAGGCGCGCATGGTCCGGGTTGGGCTCCATGACGCGCGTGTCGACGGGGAGTGGCGACATCGACAAGGCCGCCGAGGGCGCGATGCCGGCCGCAACGGTGCCCAGGAGCGCCGCGCCCCTCGCCGAAGCGTGCTCGGTGGCGCCGAGTGTCACGGGCATGTTCAACACGTCGGCGATGATCTGCTGCCACAGGCGATTCACTCCGCCGCCGGCGACAACGCCGGCCCTGGGCTCGAGGCCCAGGTCGCGCATCAGGTCCAGACCTTCGGCGAGGGCGAAGGCCACTCCCTCCAGAACCGCCCGGGTCACTTCGGCGGGCCCGTGGCCGATTTGCAGACCTACGAGGGCCCCGCGGGCGGCCGGATCGAAGTGCGGCGTCCGCTCGCCTCGCAGGTAGGGGAGGAAGGTCAGGCCGTCGCTGCCGGCCGGGACCCTGGCCGCCGCGGCAAGCAATTCCCGTGCCCCGTTCGGGTCGTCCGGTCGGAGCAGTCGCACGACCCAGTCCAGCGAGGCCGCAGCCGAAAGGATAGCGGCCATGATGCACCACTGACCCGGGACGACGTGGCACAAGCCGTGCAGCCGACCGGCCGGATCCACCTTCGGCCCCGCGAGCGGCGCCAGAACCTGCCCGCCCGTCCCCAGGGAGATGAGCACGATGCCCGGAGCGTCCGCCTCGCGGGCAAGACCCAGACCGAGCGCCGCGGCGGGAGCATCGGCGCCGCCAACGGCGACGGCGATCCCCGCCGGGAGCCCGAGCGCCCGGGCGGCCTCCTCTCGCAACCCGCCGGCCGACACTTCCGATTCGAACAGGGGCGCCAACCGTTCGCGATCGATCTCCAACCGCCGGCAGATGTCGTCGGACCAGTTCCTCGCTCGCAGGTCGAACAGGAGCGTTGCCGAGGCGTCCGAGACGTCGCCTGCGACCTCGCCCGTCAGGCGGGCGCGGAGGGCGTCCTTCGGCTGGACTATCCAGCGCGTCCTGGCCATGACCTCGGGCTCGTGGCGCGCGACCCACATTATCTTTGGGGCCGTGAAGCTGACGTTCGACCGGTTGCCGGTGCAAGCCACCAGCTCGTCGCGCGGTATCCGCTCCTCGATCTCGGCAGTCTCGGCTTCGGCTCGACCGTCCGACCAGATCAGGGCCGGCCGGAGGGCCGATCCGTCCGCGTCGAGGAAGACGGCGCCGTGCATCTGACCCGTCATCCCAACGGACGCCACGTCCGCGCCGCGCAGAGCGGGTCGGGCCAGCAACTCGGACATCGCCAGCCGAAGCGCATCCCACCAGCGGTCCGGGTTCTGTTCCGCGTAGCCCGCTTGCCGCGATTCGGTCGCGTATGAAGCCATCGTCACGCCGAGACTCTCGCCCGCCTCGTCCAGAGCGAGCAGCTTGATCCTCGATGACCCCAGGTCGATACCGATCGAGACGCGCACCTATACCTCCGCTGCGCCTACGCGATAGCCGGCCGCCGGCAATGACCCCTGCCCGCAAGCTTAGCGCGCGTGGCCGTCGGGCACCCGTCCGAGACCGCGCACAGGGTTTCGGAACAGTTACAGCTGCGCGCCAGGGAGGGGCACCGGATCTACGGGCCCGCCAGGCCCTTCGCGGCGTCGCCGCTCAGCAGCGCTGGAAGTAGGTGTCGCGCTCCCAGGGCGTGACCTGGCGGCGGTAGGCTTCCCATTCCAGAGTCTTGGCCGAGCGGAACAGCTCCATCAGCTCGCTGCCCAGCGCAGCGGTGATCACGTCGTCGTCCTCGAGGGCGGCCAGCGCCTCCCCGAGCGAAGCGGGGAGTGGCTTGGTCACGCTGTGTCCGCCGCCGCCGAAGCCGTGCTCGATCTCCTCGAGCGGCGACCCGAGCTCCAGGCCGCGGTCCAGTCCGTCCAGGCCGGCCGCGAGCATGACCGTGAAGGCGAGGTACGGGTTGCAGCTGGGATCCGGCAGCCGCAACTCGAGCCGCGTCCCGAAGACCTCGCCCGGCGAGGCATCCCCCCGAACCGGAGTTGGAACGCGGATCAAGGCCCCGCGGCTGTGGCGCCCCCAGCTGCCAGCAACAGGGGCTTCGTAGCCGGGCACGAGGCGCTTGTACGAGTTCACCACCGGGGCGACGAGGGCGCACATGCCCGGAGCGTGCTCCAGCTGGCCGGCCAGAAACGCTTTGGCGAGGGCCGACAGCCCGTATGGATCGCTTGGGTCGTCGAAGACACTTCGACCCGACCGATCGACCAGGACCTGGTGAGTGTGCATGCCGGAGCCCGCGGCGTCGGCGAGCGGCTTGGGCATGAACGTGGCCTGCATGCCGCGTTCACGCGCCAGCTCCTTCACCGCCGGTTTGAGGGTGGTGACCGCATCGGCTGCGACCAGGGCCGGCAGCAGCGGCAGGTCGAGCTCGAATTGCCCGCTCGCCACCTCGTGATGGCTCGACTCGATGTGGATACCCATCGCCTCCAGGCCGGCGACTATCTCCAGCTCCACTCTGCGGGAGCGGCCCCTGCTGCGCTCGAAGTAGCTGCTCGGGTCGTCCGCGAGCGGCCCGATCGTGTCGGCCGGGAAGAGGAAGAATTCGATCTCGGGCGCGACGAGATAGCCGAGCCCGGACGATTCGGCTCCGTCGAGGAGCGAGCGCAGGGTTCCGCGACCGTCGCCTCGGTAGGGCTCGCCGCTCGGCGTCACGACCTCGCAGATGAGCCGCGCGCACGGCACGCCGGCCGGCTCCATGATCGAGAAGGTCGTGGGATCGGGGCGCAGGTACATGTCGGACTCGACCTCGCGAGCCAGTCCCTCGATGGCCGAGCCGTCGAACCACTCGCCGTCCGACAAGACGGCTGCCAGGCGCCGGGCGGGCACCGCCACAGTCTTGACCGCGCCGGTGACGTCGGCGAACTGCAACTCCACCTGCTGTACCCCGGCCTCTCGCGCTCCCGACAGCACGCGCTCTACGGCCCGCCGGACGAAGTCGCTCGGGGAGGCGGGCGAACCAGCATCGGTCGGCCCGTCGGGGCTCGGGCCCTTTCGTCTCGCATCCGAGCCTGGGCGGTCGGTTGGCGTGCGTCCTGTCCTGTGAGGCATGTGGTCCCTCCCGCGCGGTTACGGGGCGCCTGCGCGGCTACTAGTGGGCATGGCCGATGAGGTATGCCAGCACGATGAGGAAGATGCTGGCCGATAGGAATGCGGCGCTGATGCCGAAGATCAGCAGAATCAGTTGCAGGTCAGATCTCTGCGGCGAGACGATTTGCTCGTCGCCGAAGATGAACTGGGAGAGTGGCAGGTCGCGCCAGTGCTCGAGGTCCGAGCGCAGCGAGGTCGCGTCCTCGTAGCGCTCGTCCGGTGCCTTGCGCAGGCACTTCCGGACGATGCCGTCGATCGGCGGCGGGACCTCCGAGGCGATCTCGTGGAGGGGCGGGACCGGGGCGTTGATGTGCTGGCTCATAACCGACAGGGCGTTGTCGCCTTCCCACGGGACGCGCCCCGCAAGCATCTCGTAGAGCATGACGCCAATGGCGTAGACGTCCGTTCGCGCGTCGCCGCGCTTGCCCTGGATCTGCTCCGGCGACATGTAGTCGGGTGTCCCGAGTGCGGTCGAGAACCACCGCCAGGTGAGTCTTCGGGCGCCGGCCATGAAAGCCACCCCGAAGTCGGTGACAACCAGTTTGCCGTCTGGGGTCACGAGCACGTTCTCTGGCTTCAGGTCGCGATGGACGACCCCCTGGGAATGAGCATAGGCCATGGCCGCGGCCAGCTGCCGTCCGAAGTCCACAGCCTTGTCCACGGAGAGCTTCTTCTCCCGCGATAGCAGCGCCCGCAATGTCTCGCCCTCGACGTACTCCATAACCATGTATGGCCGGCTGCGATCGGCTGTGAACTCGATCGGGCGCTGTATGCCGGGGTGTTGGAGATGGCGCGAAATCTCCAGCTCTCGACGGAACCGATCGAAGGTTGAGACGTCGCCCATGATCGATTCGTGGGGGCACTTGAGCACGACCTGATGCCCGCTCGGATCCTCCGCCAGGAACACGTCGCTGAAGGCGCCATGGCCGATCGGCTTCACGATCGTGAACTGGTCGAGTTTCGCACCCGCCTGGAGCTCACTCGTGGTCACGAGAACAACCTCCGCCATCCCTGCGGCGCCTCGGGGCGCTGCCCGGCCTCGCGAACGCGGATCGCCATGGCTGTCGCATTATCGTCGCCGCCACGCTCGAGGGCGAGGTCGACCAGCCGCCGGCATGCCTCGGCCGGGGATCGGCCGAGCGCCTCAGCGATCTCGCTGGACGTGACGTTGCTCCAGAGTCCGTCGGAGCAGAGCAGGAACGCGTCGTCAGCCTCGAGCCGCTCGTTGCGAATCTCGGTCCTGACGGTGATGTCGCCGCCGACCGAGCGCGTCAGGGCGTAGCGGGCCGGGTGCTCGATGGCCTGCTCGGGCGTGATGATGTGCAGCCGCAACAGCTCCATGACCTGGCTGTGATCGGTTGTCAGCAACTCGAGGTCTCCCTCGCGGCGGCGGTAGACGCGGCTGTCCCCGACATGGCCGAGGTGAGCTTCGCCGGGTGTGATCACCAGCGTGCTCAGAGTGGACTGCATCTTCCGGCCCCCCTTGCCGGTAATGGCGGCGTCGAGGATGGCCTGATTGGCCCTGTTGAAGGCGTCCCTGAGTATTCCCGGGATTCGGCCCCCGCCGGCGAGGTTCCTCTGGGCCTGGCTCAGGCTCGCCTCCACGGCCATGCCGGAAGCGATCTCGCCACCACCGTATCCACCCAGCCCATCCGCGACGGCAAAGACGAGGCCGAGATCGGACGTGGCTACGGCTTGTGTGAGGGCGTGCTCCTCGGCGGGCGTGACGTACGCCGCGCCGCCATCAATGGCGACCCAGCCGAAACGGTCCTCGTTGTGTTCGCGGACGTGTCCGATCACCGTCAAGCCCGCGTATTCGACAGCGAGCGCGGTTATCGCGGTCTGCATATCTCGTCAGCCGATGTTACCGACATGGCGGAAATCGTCTCTTCTTCGAGAAGGTGTGAGACCGCGCGGTGGCGAAGGAGCTACCACCGGCGCGGTCTCTTTGTTGAGATGGAATTGTGCGCTATCGCTCCGGGCTGATGACTGGAGGTTTGACGAACAGGCTTGTCTTGGTGGCCGCGGAGTTGAAGACCAGCCACGCGGCACCGACCACTATCCATGCACCCACGATGGCGAGGGCGATCAGCGTGTCGGTCTGAGTCGACCCGCCCGACGAGACGCTCATGAACACGACCCCAACGAGCATCCCGACGTTTGCGACAAGTCCGGCCACCGGGATGATGACGTGCTTGAGGATGTTTCTCTTATGTACGCCCCCGAAGGCGAACAACACGATGGCGTTCGTCATTCCATACACGAGGAACGTGCCCGTGTTGCTGGCCAGCGTGATCTGGAGCAGGTTGTCGGCCGAGAGGACGGCGTAGCCGCCCAGAACCGCGGAGACGATGGCGAGGGCGATGACGCCGTAGTGCGGCGTGGCGTGGCGGAAGTGGAGCATGCCGAGGATGCCGGGCACTTCCTTGTCGCGACCCATGACGTAGGTGATACGGACGCCGGTGTTGAGGCAGGCAAGAGTGGTGCCGATCAGGGCGATGAGCACCGTGCCGGCCAGGATGATCACGAGCGCGAAACCCGTGCCGCCCAGCATCTTGTCGCCGATGAAGCGGACGATGTCACCGATGGGGGCGCCAGAGGCGGCTGCCGCGGCGTAGCCGGAGACGGTATGGCCGGTCGCGTCGGTGGCGGTGACGCTGGTGTTGACGACGAAGTTGGCGGCGACGTACTCGATGACGTACGCGACCGCTCCCTGGATGGCCAGGGAGAGCAGCACGGCCCGCCGCACGTCGCGCTTGGGGTTGATGGCTTCGCCGCCGAGGGCGGTAACCGACTCGAAGCCGACCAGCAGCAGGATGGCGATGGTGCCCTGGAAGAGCACGTTGGTCATGTTGTGGGGCAGCACCACGTCAGCGATGCTCGCGTGCACGTACCCCGCGTCCGGGTGGGTCAGCCTGAAGGCGATTGCCAGAACGGCGAAGCCCACCAGCGCGGTCAGCTGGATGGCATTGATGACGACGGCCGTCATGGTCGACCCTGAGATACCCCGGTATGCGATGAGCCCGACCAGGGCAGAGAAGACAACCGCGGCGCCGATCTCCAGAGGCTGGTTGAGAGCGATGCCGAAGAGGCCGAGGATATACACGAGCAGCGTCGCGGTGAAGGCGACCATGATGCCCGGATAGATCCAGTAGTAAAGATGCGAAACCCAACCGACGATGAACTTCGCCAGCCGGGCGAACTTGTAGTGGATCGCCTCTTCACGCTGCAGGAACGCGGCCTCGGCAAAGTAGTAGGACGATCCTGCGCCGGCCTCGGGGTATATGTTCGACAGTTCCGCGTACGAGAACGCGGTCAAGAAGGCCAGCACGAGAACGAACAACAGGCCCGGAACCATATCGAAGGCCGTGGTCGCCCCGCCATTCTGCTGGACGACCTGCGCCTGGAACGTCGTCCACAGAAACGCACCGGGAGCGATCAGAGCCATTGCATTGATCGTCAGCCCGGTCATCGTCAGGGTTCGCTTCATCTCCGTCCCTGGCGCGGCGGCCATTTCGGTCCTCCTACTCGCGCATGGTTCTTCGCCTGACCGGCATCTGGCCGGCGGCTTCTGCGCGTGATGCGAGAATCGCTGATGACCTGCGCCAAGTCAGCAGCCGAGCAGTGCCGGATTGGGGACGCAGGGGTTGCGGGTGGCCGCTCCGCGGTTGCGGTTGCGGCGCCGCGAGGTTGCCCGGAGGTTGCGCCGGCAAGTGGCTGGCGGGCAAGCGCGAAACGGCTGCGCGGAGTCAGCGCCCCCTGCCGTGGGCCCTGGGTGCCGCGGCCGCGAAGCCGGTGGATCGGCCTAGACGGCCAGGTCGCGCCGCTCGAACAGGACGACGGATGCGACCAGGAAGACCGCGGCGACGGCGCCGAGCACCGCCGCGTCCGCGAGACTGAGGCCGTTGCGGAGCGGGTCGTTGCCCATGTAATACCGGAAGAGCGAGAGCGGTCGCACCACCCCGAGCCCATCCACCACCGTGGCGAGACCGTCGACCAGGTACATCGCCACCATCAGAGCGACGGCCACGCCGATCGCGGCGCCACGGTTGCCGGTGGCGACGGAAATCGCCAGGGCCAGGGCTCCGAACGCCAGGCCCAGCAGGACCAGCATCACCAGGGCGGCAGCCAGGTGATCGGCGGGCAGTGCGCTGGCACTGACAGCCGCGCCGGCCATCGCCAGGATCCAAACGACGACGGCCGCGGCTGTGCACCCGAGCACCAATGCGAGTGTCTTCTCGAGAATGAGCCTCCGCCTCGAAATCGGGAATGACAGCAGCACGTCGATCGTGCCGCGCGACTCTTCGCCGGCCGTGAAGCCGCTCGCCATGCCGGCCGTGAAGGCGACCATCAGGGCGGGCAGGATCATCGAGAAGAGCTCTATGTGGAGGAAGCCGACGAGCGTGCTGGCGTCGCCCATGCTCGCGCCCAACAACTTGGCCGCCGGCCCCATCTTGGCCAGCATGTCATTGAGGTCGAACAGCTTGGAGTAGGTAGGGAAGAGCAGCGCGAAGTAGCCGGTCATTCCGCCCATGCCCAGGGAAACCCAGAAGGTCGGCCAGCGCAGATCGCGGACCTGCTTGGCGAAGACGCTACGCAGCAGCATGGCCCGCCACCTCCTCGGCGGCTCCGTCGCCCGCCCCGTAGTAGGCCATGAATATCTCCTCGAGGCTCGTATCGATGCTTCTCAGGTTGCGGACCTCGAACCGGGCCGCCGCTTTCACCAGCGCATCGAGGCTGCCCATGACGGTGCAGCGGAGAATCCCGTCGTCCACGGTGAGATCGCGAACTCCCGGCAGGTTCGCGAACGCTTCGGCTGGGACTGGCCCGCCGAAATCGATCTCGAGCCTCCGCAGGGCCCGATCCTTGAGATCCGCGATCGACTCGACCGCGAGCAAACGGCCGTCCCGGATGATCCCCACACGATCGCACAGGTGCTCGACCTCGGGCAGCTGGTGAGATGAGATGAAGACCGTCTTGCCCTCTTCGCGAGTCTCCTCGCAGAGGCGTTCGAATTCGAGCTGAATGAAGGGATCCAGGCCGGCCGTGGGCTCGTCGAGGATCAGCAGGTCGGGCCGGATCATGAACGCCGCGACCAGCCCGACCTTCTGCTTGTTGCCCCTCGACAGGCTCTTGATGCGCTTCGTCGGGTCGAGCTCGAGCCGCTCGATCAGCCGGTCGCGATAGGCAGCGTCGACGCTGCCCTGGAGGTTGCCGAGGTATGTCAGAAGCTGCCGGCCGGTCAGCTCGTCGTAGAGCGACACCTCGCCCGGGACGTAGCTGACTCGCCGGTCGATCGCCAGGCGGTCTCGATGGACGTCCAGGCCCAGGACCCGGGCGGACCCGCTCGTCGGTCGGATGAGGTCCAGCAGCAGTCGAATCGTGGTCGACTTGCCGGCACCGTTCGGCCCGAGGAAACCGAAGATCTGGCCCGCCTCGACGACCAGGTCCACATCGCGGATACCGCGCGAGCGGCCATACCACTTGGTGAGCTTGCGGGTCTCGATGGCAGTCGTCATCGGGGCGCCTCCTTTCGAACCGTCAAGCATTGGCGGCGCGCGGTTCGCTCGCTGAAGAGTAGCCCGACTCGGCGGCGGCAACGCCTGCGCTAGCGCAGGATCTTTTCCATGACCACCACGTCTACCCACCGGCCGTCCAGCATGCCCTGCTCGCGGTAGACCCCGACGGTTATGAAGCCGTGGCGTTCGTACAGGCGCATCCCGGGTGCGTTCGTCGGAAAGGCCGCCAGAACCATCTTGTGATAGCCGATGGCGCGGGCCCGGGCCTCCAGGGCCGTGAGCATTACATCGCCCACGCCACGGCCGCGGGATTCGCGACCGACGAAGACCGACATGTCGGCCACGTGGTCGTAAGCGGCCCGCGGGTTGAAGCGATTCAGAGAAGACCAGCCGACCGCGACGCCCCCCGAATCCACGGCCACCAGAACGGGGTGGCGCGCGTCGTGCGCGACCAGCCACTCCGCTCGCTCCTCCGGCGAACGAAGCTCCGTCTCGAGCGTCGACGTTCGGTCCTCTATGCCCTGGTTGTAGATGCGAGCCAAGGCCGGGGCGTCGTCGAGATTGGCGTCGCGGATCTCGACGCTCCCGCGTTCACGAGCCGTGGCGCCCGGCAAGGCCCAGGCTCGCGTCCGGTCGCCGACGCTGCCGAGATACGCGGCCAGCGAGTTGAGCACCGACGGATCGAGGCCGTAGTAGCGATTCGGTCCCTCGCCGCTGACCTCGACCAGGCCGGCCTCTCGCAACGCACTGAGGTGCTCGAACAGGCTCGACTGGGCCAGCCCGAGTTCCTCGGCCAGCTGTGGCGCGGTGCAGTCCTTGCGCTCGGCGACGATTTCGACGATCCGTAAGCGGACCGGCGAGCCGAGAGCCCGGAGCAGCCGAAGGGCCCGAGCCTCCGCGGGCGTCTGGGCCTTCTCGAGTCGCTTCAAGGTCGCTCCACGTCGGCGCCGGCCCCGGCCCCGGCGGTCATCACAGGCAGTCGTATTTATCCGATTATACGATGGCGCTCGGTCGAGGGTGGTGCTAGTGAGGACTTCCAGGGAGAAGGTGTCGGCGCAAGTCGCCCCGGCTTGAACCCGGCGAACGCCACCACGACAGCTATTCGCGACGGTTGG
>PMNU01000077.1 GCA_003165675.1 Chloroflexota bacterium | reverse complement strand
CCTCCTGGACCAGCAGGCCGGCATCGTGTTTCATGTCGTCGGGAAGCCGCGGGTCGCCGCGCATCAGCTGGCTGAAGGCGATGATCGCCGCCAGCGGATTGTTCAACTCATGGGCCACGCCGGACACCAGGATGCCCAGGGCCTCCATCTTCTGCGCTTGAAGCAGCTCTCGCTGCAGGCTTTCCTGATCGGACAGGTCGCGTACAAGATGCAAGAAGCGGCGCTGGCCGCCCAACTCCACGACTCGGACCTCGACCTCCACGGGGAACTCGGAGCCGTCCGACCGGCGGCCTCGGTCCCGGAACGTGCCGCGACCCTGGGCCCATACGATCTGCCGGCGGCGGGCCATTTCCCGCTCGTCCGCGGAGATGAGCTGGCCAAAGTAGCGGCCCATCACTTCGCCGCGGCTGGCGCGATACTGGCGTATCGCCGCCTCGTTGGCGTCCAGGACTGTCCCGTCGAGGGCGGAGACGAACAGGGCGTCCGGCGACTCCTCGAACAGGGTTCGATAGCGCTCCTCGGACGAAGCGAGCCTCTCGCGTAGTCGGTAGTTGGCGAGCGCGATGCCCGCGATCCTTGCCACGGAGTCCAGGGCGGCCTCGTCGACCGGCAACGTCGAGGCCGGTTGTTCGAAGAAGCAGAGCAGAGCTCCGGCCAGTTCCTCGCCAGTCCGGATCGGGACGGCGGCGAAGGAACGGAAGCCGGTGGCCCGGGCCAGCGGCAGGACGCGCTGGCTGACCTGGCTGGCGGTAAAGTCGCCGAGGACGCTGCCATGGCCGGAGAGGAGCAGGCTGCCGCCGGGGGCGTCCTTGGCGGGTACACCTTTGAGCCACAGCCGGAAAGCTCCGGTCTCGCCGGCGACCGCGTGGATGTCGAAGTGGTGGCCGGGCTCGATAAGCAGATAGCAGACGCCGCTGGCGCCGAGTACCTCGCAGACCAGACCCACCGTTCTGTGAGCCAGTTCCTCGAAGGAACCCGCCTCCTCGCCGATGCGGGTCAGCTCGTCGAGCGTGTCGATGCGGTGGGCGAGCGCTCTCTGAGCCGCCGCTCGGTGGAGCAGCTCCGAGCGAAGTCGGAAGTTGGCCAGCGAGATGCTGCATATGCGGGCGATCGGCTCGAGAAAGCGGACTTCGTACTGCTCGTGGCGCGGTTGGCCGGACCACTCCAGATGGATGACGCCGGCCAGTCGATCGTCGACGCGAAGCGGCAGGACTGCCTGGGCGCCATTCTCCGAGTCCTGGTCCGCCTCACCTTCTGACTGGGAGAGCCAGATGCCACCATCGGACTGTAGATATGCCAGGGCCGGCCAATCGGGCGGGATCCGCACAGGTCCTTCGGAATTGGACCAGGCCCGGCTCGGCGACCCCACCCAGGCGACCGGATCCACCGTATCCAAGTGCGGATCGACCAGGACGTAGCCGCCGCCCGTCGCGCCGGTGGCGAGGGCCACCTCCTCTATCGTCTCCCGGGCCAGGCGGCCCAGGTCGTCGGTCGAGGCGCCAAGCAGCGTGAGCTCCTGGAGGGCTCGCAACTCGGCCACCAAACGGCGCTCGTGCTCCGCGGCCTCGGCCAGCCCCTCGCTCATGCGAACGTTGGCGTACGCGATCGAGATGATCCGGCCTACGGCCTCGATGTTCCGGTCGTCGGCCTGCGGCCGGTCTTCGCCCGATCCGGAGAAGAAGCACACAAAAGCGCCAGCCAGTCGTTCGCCCTCTCGAACCGGGAAGATGGCCTGGGCCGTGATGGCCAGGTCGCGCATCTCCTTGAGGCCTGGCTCGTCTTCGGCCCTGTCGTCCAAGTCTTCATGGAAGGCGTCACCATGCCCGCTTGACTTGAGCCGGCGCCAGAAGCCGAACGTGTCGGCGGGCAGCGACTCGACGGCCCTCCCTATCGACTCGGGTAGGTGGAGGGATGCAACTACATGGAAGCGGTCCTCCGACTCGCGCACCACGAAGCCACCGTCTGCCTCGAGGGCCCCGACGATACGCTCCAGGAGCAGTCGGGCGATCGCCTCCTCTGAGATGTCTCCCGGAGGCAGGAGCGTCAGGCCCATAAGGGTCTCCAGCTGGCTCGTCAGCTGGCGTTCCTGGTCGAGGCCGCGCTCGAGGCGCTCCATCAGCTGGGCGTTCTCGAGGGCGTTGGCGATCTGAGAGGCGGCCTGCAGGACGATCTCGTCCACGGGCCGGATCCAGTTGGGGCGACGCGAGCCGAGAGCCAGGAAGCCGATCGACTGGTCACGGGCTCGGAGGTCCGTGACGAAGCCGGTGACGATGCTCTCGCGGACCAGAATCGGTGCAACGTCGGTCCAGTGAAGGACCCGGCCGAGGGCCTCCACGGCGACGATCTCGCCAGGCGGTTCCAAGACTTGACCCAGGCTCTCGACGGTGGAGCTGCGGATGGCGGTCAGCAACTCTTCGCCGATCCCGCGGCTGGCCTCGATGGCCGCGCAACCGTCACCCGTCCAGGTGACGATAACGCCGGCATCGGCAACGGTGGATTCGCACAGGCGCTCCAGAGCCGCCTCCGCCACCTCGTGGCGGCTGCGCGCGCGGCCAGCAACCACGGCGAGCGATCCGAGCGCGGCAGTGTCGGGCTCGAGCGACGCCCCGGAGACCACGGCTCGGCTCATGCCGATCAAGCCGGCGAACCTGCGCGACTCGTCGTGCAAGGTGGTCAGCGACAGATCTACGACATGGTGGCGGCCCGGATGCGTGCCGATGAGCGGTCTGAGGATGACCCTGCCGTGCCAGTACCCCACGGCCTCAACCGCGTCCAGCGATTCCCGGCTGAAGGGGCTGCCGTCGATCTCGAGTTGCTCGATCACCTCTTCGATGGGGTGACCGATGGCCTCCTCCGTACGGAATCCGAACATGCGCTCGGCGGCTGGATTGACGGCACTGACACGCCGCTCCGCGTCGGTCGTGACGATTGCCTCGGCCATCTGCGAGAGGATGACGCCGCCGGTCCGGGCCAGGTCTTCCATGTTGGCTCGCAGGTCCGCGTCGCGGCGCATCGCCTCGCGCAGGCCGGCGTTGCCGAGGGCCAGGCCGGCGAAGCGGCCCGTCTGCTCCATTCGCGCGGCGTCGAACGAGGCGTCGGGTCGGGCGGACCACAACAGGACGATTGCACCGATTATCCGATCGGCGAACCAGAGGGGCGCTGCACGCAATGTGCGCAGCCCCAGGGCGCGTCCCCGCTCGGCCCAGTCCGGAGCGGTGTCCTCGTCGAGGTCGATTTCGAATGGCCTATCCGATTCCCTGATGTGGCGGGCCAGAGGCGAGTCCGCCGGATCGAGGCCGCTGAAGGTGGCGCGGATCGCCTCAGACGTGTCGGGGCCAGCCACGACCGAGAACCCTTCTGAGCCCTGGAGAACGATGATTGCGGCATCCGTCTTCCCGACTCCGGCAACGATGTCCAGCGCCCTTCGGGCTGTTTCCTCGACGGATATGGGCTCGTCCGAGAGCCGGGCCAGGCTCCCCAGGTCGCGAAGCATCTGCTCGCTCGCGTGGGCGCGAGTGAGGTCCCTCAGGCGAATGAGCACGTGGCCGCGCTCGATCGGGGAGACAAGCGTGCCGATGGCCTCGACCCGGATCGGGCTGCCGACGTGCGGCTGCAGAGTGAACTCACGCACGATCGTTCCCGCAGCGACGGCTTCCTTCTGCGCCGTCTCCGTGTCAGTGGCCTGCCAATCCTGGATGGAGCCAAGAGTGGAGTGGCCAATCAACTCGTCGCGCTTCAGGCCGTGCAGCGCCGCTGCCGCCTCGTTGGCGTCGAGGACCGTCCCGTCGATGTCCGTCAGCATCAGCGCCTCGGGAGACCGGCGGAAGAGATCCCGGTAGGGCAGCGCGGCGGCGTCGCTGTCGCCTTCGTCGGGCGGTCTCGTGCCTGGCCAGAAGATCGCCGCCATCCCAGGCCGCCCGTCGGTGGGGGAGAGCTTCAACGCCTGCACGTGAGCTTGCACCCAGATGTCGTGCGTCGACGCCACGCGCAGCTCGATGAGACCGTGCCAGCCGCCTGGTGACATGGCGGAGACGCGAACCTCGTCGCCGCTGAGGTTGCCACCTCGGACAATGCCGAAGGACGCCGTCCAGGGGCGGCCCAGGGCCTCGTCCTGGGGCAGGCCGAGGATTCGCGTGGCGTGCGCATTCCAGCTGACCACGATGCCCGCCGCATCTGTGACCACGATGCCCGCCGCGAGCTGATCGAGCAGCTGGAGATCGTCGATTGTGAAGATTCGACTCACGCGCCGCCGCCGGGAGCGCGATGGACCTCCGACCTCCTGTCGGGGCCTCCGATCGCAGATGCTTATCGTAGCCTGTGGGCCGGTCCTGTCTGTAGACGTCTGCAGTCCCTGAGCGGGCTACTGCATTCGCATGAGATCTGTCTGGGCTGTGCGTCAAGCGTGCGTCGGACGCCGCGCGTCCGCCCGCCGGCGCGGTAGCCGGTTCGCCGCAGTGGCGCGCCGTGCTGTATCCTTCGCGGCCGTGGGCCGGTAGCTCAACGGTAGAGCAAATGACTCTTAATCATTAGGTTGAGGGTTCGAATCCCTCCCGGCTCACCAGATTCCGAGCCGGTCTGCCGTGAGTGGAAGGCGAGGCGGGACGATCGGGCGGGCGAAGGATCAGACGGGCTCGGAGATTTCGATGCGGTTGCGACCGGCGTGCTTGGCGGCGAACAGGGCGCCGTCGGCCCGGGCAAAGAGCGTTGCCGCCGAATCCACGGGACCGGCCAGTGCGCCCCCGATTGAGACCTGGACCGTCCGCGAGAGGCCACCCAGGCGGACCTGCGACGTGGCCACCAGCGCCTGGAGGCGCGCCGCCGTCTCCATCAGGCCGGCCTCGTTGGAGGACTCGACCAGGACTGCGAACTCATCGCCGCCCCAGCGCGCGAGGATGTCGCCGGTTCGTACGGCGCCACTCAGGCTCGCGGCCACTCCCGCCAGTGCAGCGTCTCCGAAGGCGTGCCCCAGGCTGTCGTTTACGCCCTTGAAGTGGTCGATATCCACGATCAGCAGGCCGAATCTCCAGCCGTAGCGGGCAAGGTTCTCCAGGCGGCCGGACAACGCGGCATCGAAGAGGCGGCGATTGGGCAGTCCCGTGAGGTCGTCGGTCAGGGCGTCGTGACTCGCGCGATCCGCACCCGCGACGGCCCGCAACAGGGCGGAGTCGTCCGAGAAGACCTCCACGGCGCCGACGATCGTCCCGTCGACACTACGAACCGGAGCCGTTCGAACAAGCACGGGCTTGCGGTGCCCATCAGCGTGGCGGAGCCAGACTGAGACCTCGCGCGGTTGCCCATCGCGCATTGTGGCCGCCAGCGGGCACTCCGTGCGACAGAGCGAGTACCCCTGGCTGTCGACATGATCGAGGATGTTGTCGAAGCAACGGTGCCCGACAACGTCTCCAGGTCCATAGCCGGTGATCCGCTCTGCGCCGGGGTTCCAGTACTTGATCTCTCGACCCGGGTCGACGAAGTACACGCCGTCGACAAGATTGTCGACGAGGGCCTTGTGGAAGGCGCCGTCGAACTGGCTGTCGAGCGTCTGGCTGTCGGGCATTGGGGAGACTCCGGTGGCCGCGCGCGTTTCGGGAGGGGCGAGGCGAGGACGCCGCCAGCACTCTACTCCGCTGCCCGGCGCAGGTCGGGCGAGCGTGGGCGCATCCGCCTGGCGCAACCACCGGATCGAGGGTGCTCGTCTCCCATCCGATCCGAACGGCGGCCCGATACGCCATATGCCTGAGGGAGGTGGGCGAGCGCCGAGGCGGGCCGGAATGGTAATGTCCTTCCGGGCGCCGAGTGGGTGGTGCGGTTGCCCGGAGCACCTGCCGTGGTTCAGTCCCCGGTTGCCTGTCGGTTGGCGAGGCAGGCCCGGAGGCAAGTCGTATTCGGTCGGCAGGATCGGCTACCGAGAGGAGAATCGTGCGCTACGGTCACTTCGACGACGAGAGGCGTGAATACGTCATCACCCGTCCCGACACGCCCTGGCCCTGGATCAACTATCTGGGCAGCGAGGCCTACTTCGGGATCATCTCGAACACCGCCGGCGGCTANNTCCTTCTATCGCGACGCCCGCCTGCGCCGCCTGACCCGCTACCGCTACAACGACGCCCCGGTAGATCTGGGCGGCCGCTATATCTACCTTCGCGACGACGAGTCGGGCGAGTTCTGGAGCCCCAGCTGGCAGCCGACCCGGCGTGACATCGAGGACTACTCCTGCCGTCACGGCCTCGGTTACTCGATCATCGGCTCGCGCTATCGCGGCGTAAGGGCCGAGACGCTGTACTTCGTGCCGCTCGGCGAGAACCTCGAGGTCTGGCGCGTCAGGGTCACCAACGAGCGGGCGGCGGCGGCCAGGGTTTCGCTCTTCAGCTCGATCGAGTGGTGCCTCTGGGAAGCCAACGACGACGCCACCAACTTCCAGCGTAACTACTCGATCGGCCAGGTGGAGATCGAGGGCGGCGTCATCTACCACAAGAGCGAGTACCGCGAGCGGCGCAACCACTTTGCCTTCTTCGCCTGTTCCGAAGAGCTCGCCGGGTACGACACGAGCCGCGACGCCTTCCTGGGCCCGTACCGGAGCTGGGATCGACCCATCGTGGTCGAGCAGGGCAAGGCGACCGATTCGGAGGCACACGGGTGGCAGCCGATGGGCTCGCACCACGTCAAGCTCGAGCTCGATCCCGGCGAAACGCGCGAGATCGTCTTCGTCCTCGGGTACGCGGAGAACCCCAAGGACGCGAAGTTCGACCCGCCGACCTCGCAGACGATCAACAAGAGGACCGTCAAGCCGATCATTGCCCGCTACCTCCAGTCCGTCGTCGTGGCGAAAGCCTTCGACGACCTGCGCGACTACTGGACGAGGTTGCTTGGAATCGTCCAGGTCGAGACCGGCAACGAGCACGTGGACCGCATGGTCAACATCTGGAACGCCTACCAGTGCATGGTGACGTTCAACCTGTCTCGTTCGGCATCCGGCTTCGAGTCCGGCATAGGTCGCGGCATGGGCTTCCGCGACTCGAACCAGGATCTCCTCGGCTTTGTCCACATGGTCCCGACCCGGGCCCGCGAGCGAATCCTCGACATCACCGCCACGCAGCTGCCGACGGGCGGCGCTTACCACCAGTACCAGCCGCTGACAAAGCGCGGTAACAACGACGTCGGCTCGGGCTTCAACGACGACCCGGCCTGGCTCGTCCTGGCCGTGGCCGCGTACCTCAAGGAGACCGGCGACGCGAGCGTACTTGACGAGCCGGTCCCGTACGACAACCAACCGGGCAGCGAGACGGCGCTGTACGAGCACCTCGAACGCTGCATCGGCTACACCCTCGACCGACTCGGTCCGCACGGCCTGCCGCTGATCGGTCGGGCCGACTGGAACGACTGCCTGAACCTCAACTGCTTCTCGGATACGCCCGGCGAGTCCTTCCAGACGACGGAGAACAAGGCCGGCGGCGTAGCCGAGTCCGTATTCATAGGCGGCCTCTTCGTCCTGGCCGCCGACGAGATGGCCGCGATGGCCTGCCTGCGAAACGACGCTCGGGAGGCCGATCGCTGTCGGTCGGCCTCGGCGGCGATGGCGGAGGTGGTCAAGACGGCCGGCTGGGACGGCGACTGGTTCCGGCGCGCCTACGACTTCTTCGGGGCAGCTATCGGCTCCAAGGAGTGCGAGGAAGGCCAGATCTTCATCGAGCCCCAGGGCATGTGCATCCTGGCCGGAATCGGCCTCGAGGATGGAAAGGCGGCCCGGGCGCTGGCGTCGGTCCGCGAGCGGCTGGCCACTGTGCACGGCATCGTTCTGAACAACCCCGCTTACACGCGCTACTACCTGAACCTGGGCGAGATCTCGACCTATCCGCAGGGGTACAAGGAGAACGGTGGCGTCTTCTGCCACACGAACCCGTGGGTGATGATCGCCGAAGCACGCGCGGGCAACGGCGATGGGGCGCTGGACTACTACCTCCGCATCAACCCATCGGTTCGCGAGGCGATCTCAGAAATCCATCGGTGCGAGCCTTACGTGTACGCCCAGATGATCGCCGGCAAGGACGCCCCGACCTTCGGCGAGGCCAAGAACTCCTGGCTCACCGGCACGGCCGCGTGGAACTTCGTGGCCATCAGCCAGTGGATCCTGGGAATCCGGGCCGAGCACGGCGGCTTGCGCGTCGACCCGGTCGTGCCCGTGGATTGGGGCGATTTCAAGGTCACCCGACGATTCCGCGGGGCCCGCTACAACATCGCCGTCCGCAAGTCCAAGGGTGCGGTCGGTCGAGTGGCTCGACTGACCGTCGACGGCCGCGAGATCGTCGGTAACCTGGTCCCGCTCCCGACGCGACCGGGTCAGTCCTTCGATGTCGAGGCTTTTGTCCAGTAGCATTGGCATGCGTCCCGCAGCGGTCACGTTCTTCCCCGTCATTTGCCGACCGCGGAGATGAGATGTGTATGTCTGAGGAAATGGCGTACCCGGGCGCAAACGCGTATGGCTACTTCGACGAAGCGGCTCGCGAATACGTCATAACCAGGCCGGATACACCCACGCCCTGGCTCAACTATATCGGCGAGGGGCGGTACGGCGGCATCGTCTCCAATACCGGGGGCGGCTACTCTTTCGACCGCGACCCACGTACTCGGCGAGTCACGCGCTATCGCTACAATTCGTTACCGGTCGATCAGCCGGGTCGCTACATCTACCTGCGCGACCAGGAATCGGGCGAGTACTGGAGCCCCACGGGTCGGCCTACCAGGCGCACGCCGGACTCGTACGAGTGCCGCCATGGCGCGGCCTACACCCGGATATCCAGCTCCTACCGGGGAATTGCGGCCGAGCTGCTGTACTTCGTGCCGCCCGGCCCGGACGACGATCCGGCTCCGTGCGAGTTGTGGGTCCTACGGGTTCGCAACGACGGCTCGACCCCTCGACGCCTGCGCTCGTTTAGCTATGCCGAGTTTGGGTACGCCGACGCCTTCACCGACATGACGAACCTGGACTGGGCCCAACACATCGTCTTCAGCTCCTGCGAGAACGGCGTTATACGAGTCGGGACCAAGTTCAGGGCGCTGACGTACTTCTTCGGCAGCAGCACTGCCCCCTCCGGCTACACCTGCGACCGCGAGGACTTCGTCGGGCGGGCACGCGATCTCGCCAACCCGATAGTCGTCGAGACGGGCACTTCCTCCAACTCGCCGTCGCCGCGTGGCAACAGTGTCGGCTCGCTCACGCACGACATCGAGCTCGCACCGGGCGAGGAGCGACAGATCGTGTTCATCATGGGCGCTACCGAGCGCCCGGCTGAGATCGCCCGCGTCGTGGCGCGGTTCGCCGATCCCGCCGAAGTCGAGGCCTCATTTCGGGCCCTCCGCGACGACTGGAGCGCTTATCTCGCGCGCTTCACCGTCGACACTCCCGACGCGGACACGAACGCGATGCTCAACTTCTGGAACCAGGTTCAGTGCCGCACGACGCTCTACTGGTCGCGCTCCGTGTCCGGCTACGAGACCGGCCTGAGCCGCGGCATGGGCACGCGCGACAGCGGCCAGGACACGCTTGGCACGATGCATACCGTTCCGGCCCATGCTCGTGCGATGCTCACCACGATCTGGACGATGCAGTTCGCCGACGGGCACACCTGGCACCAGTTCTACCCGCTCACTCTCGAGGGCGGCGCGGGCCTGGCCGCCGAGTTCCCCGACTGGCCGCAGTGGTTCTCCGACGACCACCTCTGGCTGGTCCTCTCCGTCTGCGCCTACCTCCGCGAAACGGGCGACTTCGACTACCTCGAGCAGACCGTCCCGTACGTAGACCGCCCTGAAGAGTCAGTCTGGAAGCACATGTTGCGGGCCGTCGACTTCACGCTGGAGCACCTCGGCCCGCACCGCCTGCCGCGCGCCGGCTTCTCCGACTGGAACGACACTCTCAACATCGACCACGGTTCAGGCAAGGCCGAAAGCGTGTGGACGGCGATGCAGTTCTGCCGAGCCATGCTCGATCTCGAGGAGCTGTGCCGGAAGCTCGATCGGTCGGACGATGCCCAGCGCTTCGCCGGACTGCATTCCGCGATGGCCGGGGCTATCAACGAGCATGCCTGGGACGGCGCCTGGTACGCCAGGGCGTTCGACGACGACGGGCTTCCGATCGGCGTTGCCGGCGCGGAGCACCAAGCCATAGACCTGGTCCCCCAGAGCTGGAGTGTCCTGGGCAAGGTTGCGCCTGTGGATCGGGCCGAGCAGGCGATGCGTTCCGCCGACGACAAGCTCAACACACGCTACGGGATGGCCCTGCTGTGGCCCCCCTACGACGGGGTCGACGAGCGCGTCCAGGGGACGTCGACGTTCGTGCCGGGGTCCAAGGAGAACGGCGGCATATTCTGCCACGCAAACACCTGGTCGATCATCGCTGCGGCGATGCTCGACCATGGCGACGACGCCTACCGCTACTATCGCCAGATCCTGCCGCTCGCCCGTACAGACTCTGACCTGTACATGGTCGAGCCGTACACGTATCCGCAGAATATCTGCGGGCCGGCGCACCCATCCTTTGGCATGGCCCGCAACGCCTGGCTGACCGGCACAGCTTCGTGGACGTTCGTCGCGGCTACCCAGTGGATCCTCGGCATCC